>DATBMM010000114.1:0-19599 GCA_036554825.1 Candidatus Limnocylindrales bacterium | reverse complement strand
TCGACGGTTCCACCCGTCCGAGCTGGACCTGGAGCTCGATCACGAGAGCGCCGAGCTGCTCGCCACGGCCCGCGACCTGGAGTCGTATGCCGCCACCGGCACGACGGCGCCGACCGTTGGGTTCGAGGATCGCGTGATGGCGGCGATCGCTACGGAGCCGATGCCGCGGGCGGCGGGTCGCGGGTTCCTGGCGACGCTGCGCGACGCCTGGGCGATCGCACTGGGCCCGGATCGACCGGTGATGATGCGTGCGCAGGCGCTGGCGATGCTGCTCGCACTGGCCCTCGCCGTCGGCTCGGTGGGGTCCGTGGCGGTCGTCGGCGCGATGCGTCTCCTGGGGCCGGATGGGACCCCGCCACCGACGCTGCCCAGCCCGTCCCCGTCGATCCCGCCTTCGCCCTCGGTCTCGCCATCGCCGTTGCCCACCGAAACCCCGACGCCATCGCCTCGGACACCGCGACCGACGGAGACCCAGACCGTCGAACCGTCCGAGACGGACGATCACGGTGGCGGCGGATCTGGCGGCTCCGACGACAACTCCGGGCGCGGATCCAGTGGCAGCTCCGACGACAGCTCCGGCCGCGGGTCGGACGGCTCGGGCGGCTCGGGCGGCGGCTCCGGCGACAGCTCCGGGAAGGGCTCAGGGACGGGCTCGGGGAGCGACGACGCGTCCGAGTCCACTGACGACTGACCACTCGCGGCCAAAGGCAGACCTCATTCCCGTGGGGCGGGAGCAGGCGACACCCGCGACCCTACCGATGTCGAAATCTCTCGCGGGGCGGGCAGGACGGCCCGATCGTCCCGCGCCACGAGAATCTTTGGTCCTGAAGCGCGGCTTCCCGTCGCCTGCTCCCGTGGGACGGGAATCGAGGCGTCGTCCCGCCGTCATGGGCCGTCGAGTAGCCTGACGGGATGATCGTCGTCATCGGCGCGCTCCGACTGCGGGGATCCGGTGCCGACGCCGATGCGGCCGGTCTGGCGGCATCGATCGCCACCGCGGCGGCAGGCGAGGGGTCCGGCGTCGAGGTCATCGCCCGCATCGGTGACGACCCGCCCGGCGACGCCGTGATGCTCGCGTTGGCGCGCCACGGCGTCGGCCACGTGGCGGTCCTGCGCGATCCAGCGCGGGCGACACGCGTCGCGGTCGCCGACACCGACGAGCGACCGGACATCGAAACGGCCGAGTCAGAGCGCACGGACGGGCCACCCGCGGCGGACGCGCCGCCCCTCGAACCCGTGCTCGAAGGCCCGGACGCGAACCTCGCGCTCCGCTACCTCCCGCAGCTGGGCGTCATCGTCGCCGTCCATGCGACACCCGATGTGCTGAGCGAGGCGGTCGCCGCGGCATCCTGGGCGGAGACCGCCCTCATCGTCGTGGTCCCCGCCGGCGCCACCGTGCCCGAGGGCCTTCCGGCGTCGGCGGTCACGCTCGAGATCGACGATGCGGACGATTCGGCCGCAGGCGCCGCGGTCGGCCGGTACGCGGCGGCGCTCGATCGGGGCGTCCCGGCGCGTGAGGCGTATCACGCGCTGCTGGCGACGATGACCGGCTAGAAGCCCAGCGTCCCCTCGGCCGGTGCAGCGGCCACGGCGGCCGCCGCCAGCGGCTCGATCAGCTCGGGACCGTCCCGGCGGACGTCGTTGACGTAGCGGTTGACCGGGTAGATGCGCAGGTCGATAGCGTCGTCCGGGGCGAGCATCGCGAGCAGTTCGGCCTCGTCGACCGGCGGACCGGCTCGACCATCCACCAGCCAACGGTCCAAGACCCGCTCGTCCAGCACGACCGGCATGCGGTCGTGGAGATCCGCCATCGCTGCGTTCGGCGTGCTCGTCACGATCGTGAACGTCCGGCGCACCTGGTCGCTCTCCGGGTCGCGCCAGCCCGCCCACAGACCGGCGAGAGCGAGTGGGCGGCCGTCGGCGCGCGTCACGCGGTATGGCTGGCGCACGGTGCCCTCCCGCTTCCACTCGTAGAACGAGTCGACCGGGACCACGCATCGCCGGCGCCGGAAGGCCTCGCGGAACGCAGGGCTGGCGGTGATGGTCTCGGCCCGGGCGTTGAACATCCGCGAGGCGGTCTTCGCATCGGTCGACCAGTGCGGCACGAGACCCCAGCGATACGCCATGATCGCCCGCCGCTCCTCGCGCTGCACCACGACGAACGCCTCGTCGGTGGGGGCGACGTTGTACCGGGCACCGAGCTCGTCGGCGAGCGGTTCGGCAGCGAAGATCTCGGCCAGCTCGGACGCCGGTCGCTCCTGCGTGAACCGTCCGCACATGGCGGGAAGTCTAGTATCGTCGGCCCGATGGACGACGCCCGGCCACCCGCCTCGCCCGATCCCATGCGGCCGGGGCGCCTGACCAGGGACGAGGCCGCGGCGCTGCTCGCGGAGGGCGACGCCCTCCTGGCCTCCGGGGAGCACGCGGAGGCTGCCGTCCGCTACAGCCGCGTCGTCGGGTTCGAGGAGGCCAGCGTCACGGCCGCGGCCCTGCTGGGGCTCGGCGAGGCCCGCTTCCGGCTCGGCGAGGACGACGCCGCGCTCGCGTCGTGGCGGGCGGTCATCCAGGTCGGCGAGACGCCGTCGTCGTATCCGGCCTGGCGCAACATCGCCGCGTCCGCCGTGCGGGAGGGCGACCTCCACGGCGCCATCAGCGCCTATCGCCAGGCAGAGCGCCGAGCGCCGCCGGCCGACCGCGCCGAGATCGCGAACCGCCTCGGCTGGCTCAACAAGGAGACCGGCGACACGAACGCCGCCAGTCGCTACTTCGCCCGTGGCCGCGGCGATTCGACGCTCCTGTCGGTCACGACGGTCCTGATCGCGGCCACCGTCATCGTGTCGCTGTCGGCCATCCTGTCGGCCGAGGGCACGTTCCTGTACGACGCCTTCGAGCTCGACAAGACGAAGGTCGCTGCCGGGGAGTTCTGGCGGCTGTGGACGGTGACCCTCGTCCACGGCAGCCCCGACCCGGGCGCCTTCGCCGCGTCTCTCCTCCACCTGTTCTTCAACATGTACGCGCTGTACCTGACCGGACCGATCGTCGAGCGCTGGTACGGCTCCGCTCGCTTCCTGCTCTTCTACCTCCTGTCCGCGGCGGGCGGGTCGATGGCCAGCTTCGCGTTCGGGGCGGAGGCGCCGTCGGTCGGCGCATCCGGCGCGGTGTTCGGCCTCCTGGGCCTGCTGTTCGCGGCGAACCGGTTCCACCGGCCGGTCGACCGCCAGAGCCGGATGCTCGTCCGCCAGATCGGTTTCCTCATCCTCGTCAACATCGCGTTCGGCCTGACCATCCCGCGGATCGACAACGCGGCGCATCTCGGCGGGCTCGCGACGGGCTTCTGGCTGGGTGCCGTCTGGCCACCGACCCGGGTCGAGACCGTCAGCGTCCTGTGGCAGCGGACGAAGGCGGCCAGCGGGGCGCGCCTGGCTCGCGTCCCGTTCTTCGTCCCCGTGCTCGCGGTGGGGGTCGTGGTGATCGCGGTGATCCTCGGGTTGCTCCTTGGGATGCCACGGTTCGTGCCCTAGGCCCGGCCGGCGCAAGACCGATGTTCGCGACCCTGCTCGGGCCGTTGCCGCGCCCACCGGTCCCCGACGGTGCCTCGCCCGAGGAGATCCTCGATGCCTGTCTGGACCTCCAGGCCGAACATGGTCTCGAGCCGCTGACCGACGGGGGCTGGTCGATACACCCCGCTGCGCCGGCTGCATCCTGGCGAGCGACCGCGGATCGGACCGACCACCTCGTCAAGGCGGTCCTCGTCGGACCGTGGACCGCGGGACGGGAAGCTGCCGAGGTCCGGCGCGACGTCGAGGAGCTTGCGGATGCGGGCTGCCGCTGGGTCGAGGTCCATGAGCCCGACGCGGTCAGTGTCGGTGTCTCTCCGGAAGCGCGTGCCCGCTTCGCCGACGCTCACCGTGTCCTCACCCGGGAGCTCGGTGACGCACTGCACCTCACCCTGGCCATCACCGGCGGCAACGCCGATGCCGCCGGCATCGAGACGATCCTTGCCGGCGCCTACGCGAGCCTCGCCGTCGACCTGATCGACGGACCGGACAACTGGCGCCTCGCGGTGGCCGTCCCCGAGCAGCGGGGCGTCATCTGTGGCGCGCTCTCGGCCCATGCCGACAGCGACGACGGCCCGGAGCTCCTGGTGTGGGCGGCGCGCTACGCCGCCGGCAGCCAGGGTCGCGGGATGGCGCGGGTCGGGCTGGCCACGTCGGGCTCGCTGGCAGGGCTCCCCTGGGATGATGCGGCGACGAAGGTGCGCCGGCTCGGCGAGGCCGCGCGGATCGCTGGCGCCCCACCGGACCAACGCGACGCCGCCCTGGATCCGCGGGCCGTCGACATCCGCTCGGCGGCCCTCGGTCGGGTCGAGCCAAGGCCCACGCGCCAGCGAGGCGGACCGGGCGGACCGGCCACACGCTGAGGGGACGAGCCCCGCGCGATCCGGAGGTGCGAACCTGCCACCACTGCGCGCACCCGACTTGATTCCGCCACCCGAGGGTGGGACCATCGCAGTCCCTCCCACCGGTGTCGAGGAGCCAGCCGGCGCGAGGGTCCAATCCTCCAGCGGACACATGCATCGTGACCGTCGCGCGGGCTGTCGACCCACGCGACCCCGTCGTCAGCGAAGGAGGTCCGGCCCGTGGGCGAACACCTCTCCCTGACCGTCAACGGAGCACGACACGAGCTCGACGTCGAGCCGAGACGCCTCCTCGTCCAGGCCATCCGCGAGGACCTCGACCTGACCGGCACCCACGTCGGGTGCGACACCGCCCAGTGCGGCGCCTGCACGATCCACCTTGACGGCAAGGCGGTGAAGTCGTGCTCGATCCTTGCCGTCCAGGCCGACGGCGCCAGCGTCACCACGATCGAGGGCATGGCCGACGGCAGTGACCTGCACCCGCTCCAGGCCGCGTTCTGGGAGAAGCACGGTCTCCAATGCGGGTTCTGTACGCCGGGGATGATCATGGTCGCGGCCGACTTGCTGCAGCGGAACAGCGACCCGTCGGAGGACGAGATCCGGCATGCCCTCGAGGGCAACATCTGCCGCTGCACCGGCTACCACAACATCGTCGCGGCGGTGCAGGCCGCGGCCGTGGCGATGCGCGAGGGCGCGGCTGCCCCCGCGACCGTCGGCGCCACCGCCTAGCCCGGGGAGAGGACCGATGACCGACGTACTCGACGCCCCGGCGACCACCCCGCTCGGGCAGCCCATCAAGCGGACCGAGGACCCGCGCTTCATCACGGGCAAGGGCCGCTATCTCGACGACATCAAGCTGCAATCGATGACCCACCTGGCCATCCTGCGCAGCCCGTACGCGCACGCCAACATCCGCTCGATCGACACGAGCAAGGCCGCGTCGATGCCCGGTGTGCACGCCGTGTTCACAGGGGCGGACATCCCGTACAACCCGTTGCCGATGGCCTGGCCGGCCGGCGGCAGCGCGGGCATCAAGAACAACGTCAGCACGCCGCGCGTCCTGGCGACCGATAGCGTCAAGTGGACCGGCGAGGGTGTCGCCGCGGTGGTCGCCGACACGCCGGAGCAGGCCGTCGACGCCCTCGAGGCGATCGTCGTCGATTGGGAACCGCTGCCGGCCGTGGTCGATGCCGAGAAGGCGATGGAGCCAGGCGCCCCGCAACTCCACGAGGACGCCCCGAACAACGTCGTCTTCGAGTGGTCCGTCGGCGACAAGGCGGGCACCGACGCCGCCATCGACGCCGCCGAGGTCGTCGTCAAGCAGCGCATCGTCAATCAGCGGCTCATCCCGAACCCGATCGAGACGCGTGGCGACATCGGCTGGTACAACCCCGGCACCGACGAGTACACGGTCTGGATGTCGAGCCAGACGCCGCACATCCAGCGCCTGCTGCTGACCGCTTTCGTGACCGGCATCCCGGAGCACAAGGTGCGCTGCATCAGCCCGGACGTCGGCGGTGCGTTCGGCACCAAGATCTTCTGCTACGCCGACATGGCGCTATGCATGTTCGCGAGCAAGGCCATCGGCGGCCGGCCCGTCAAATGGGTCGAGGGTCGCCGCGAGAACTACCAGTCGACCATCCACGGTCGGGACCACATCACGTACCTCGAGATCGCCGGCAAGCGCGACGGCGAGGTCACCGGCCTCCGGGTCAAGACCTACGCGAACCTCGGCGGACGCCTGTCGACCATCGGCCCGGGCATCCCGACGACGCTGTACGCGCGCGTGCTGAGCGGCTGCTACAAGATCCCGAACGTCTACGCGGAGGTGACCGGCGTCTACACGAACACCACGTTCGTCGATGCCTACCGCGGCGCCGGCCGGCCCGAGGCGACCTACGTCATCGAGCGGGCGATGGACCTGTTCGCGGCCGAGATCGGCATGGACCGCGCCGAGGTCCGCCGGCGGAACTTCATCCAGCCCGACCAGTTCCCGTACGAGAACCCGTCCGGCCTCACGACCGCCAGTGGTGGCGCCAAGATCTACATCGACTCCGGCGATTACGAGCCGGCGATGGACAAGGCGCTGGCCGCGGTCGACTACGCCGCCTTGGCGGCGCAGAAGGCCGATGCCCGCGACCGCGGCAAGTTGCTCGGCGTCGGCCTGAGCACGTACATCGAGGTGTGCGGCGTCGCGCCATCGAAGTGGATCGGCGCCGTCGGCGAGGGCTGGGGCGCGGCGATGTGGGAATCCGCCAACATCCGCGTCCACCTGACCGGCAAGGTCGTCGTCACGATGGGCACCCAGCCACAGGGCCAGGGCCACGAGACGACCTACGCGCAGGTCATCGCCGACCGCCTCGGCGTGCCGATGGAAGACATCATCGTCCAGCACTCGGACACGCAGGGCACCCCGTTCGGCTACGGGTCGTACGGCTCGCGGACGAGCTCCGTCGGGATGACGGCCGCGATCAAGGCGGCCGACAAGGTCCGTGACAAGGCCCGTCGGTATGCCGCGCACATGCTCGAGGCGTCGCCCGACGATATCGAGATCGACGGCGCCGAGTACCGGGTCAAGGGCTCGCCGGACCGCAAGAAGACGATCCAGGAGATCGCCTTCGCGCTCGACCTCGCGTTCGACGCGCCGGAGGGCATGGAGCCGTATCTCGACGAGACCGCCTACCACGACACGCCGAACTGCACGTGGCCGTTCGGCACGCACATCGCGACGGTCGAGATCGACGAGGAGACCGGCGAGGTCGAGCTCGTGCGCTACGTCGCCGTCGACGACGTCGGCAACGAGATCAACCCACTCATCGTGGCCGGGCAGCTCCACGGGGGCATCGCCCAGGGCGTCGGCCAGGCCCTCTGGGAGGGCGCCGTCTACAGCGACGACGGTCAGCTGCTGACCGGTTCGATGCTCGACTACGCGTTGCCCAAGGCCGCGCGGCTACCCAGCTTCGAGCTCGACAAGACCGTGACCCCGTCGCCGGTCAACCCGCTCGGCGTCAAGGGCGTCGGCGAAGCCGGGGCGATCGCCTCGACCGCTGCCGTGGCCAACGCCGTCATCGACGCGCTCGGGGCCTACGGCATCAGACACCTCGACATGCCCTACACCTCGCAGAAGGTCTGGGCCGCGATCCAGGCGGCGAAGGGAGGCCAGGCATGATCCCGGCGACATTCGAGTACCAGCGAGCGAGCTCGCTCGACGACGCCATCGGGGCGCTCGCCGGGGGCGACGCCAAGGTCATCGCCGGTGGGATGAGCCTGCTGACGCTCATGAAGCTGCGGCTCGCACGGCCGGCCAGGCTCGTGGACATCGGCCGGCTCGATGAGCTGCGGCGCGTCGGTCCGACGGCCGACGGCGGCTTCGAGGTCGGCGCCCTCGTCACCTACGCCGAGGCGATGGAGTCGACGTCGCTCGACGTCGCGCGCGAGTGCATGGAGCAGATCGGCGACGTGCAGGTCCGCAATCGAGGCACGATCGGTGGGTCGATCGCGCACGCCGACCCGGCCAGCGACGCTCCGGCCCTGGCCCTCGCCCTGGACTATTCGGCCGTCCTGCGCTCGTCGCGCGGCGAGCGGGTCGTCCCTCTCGACGGCTTCTTCAAGGGGGCCTTCGTCACCGACATGGCGCCCGACGAGATCCTCACGTCGATCCGCCGCGGCCCGTTGCCGAGCGGCGCCCGGGGCTCGTACCAGAAGATGGCGCACCCGGCATCCGGGTACTCCATCGTCGGGGTCTGCGCGGTCATCGCGTCGTCGGGCGGGTCGATCTCGCACGCGCGGGTGGCCATCACCGGCGTCGGCGAGGCCCCATACCGGGCCAAAGGCGTCGAGTCGGCGCTCGAGGGCAGCGACGGCTCAGCGTCCGCGGTGGCGGCCGCAGCCGCCCACGCGACCGATGGGCAGACCGTCGCCAGTGACATCTACGCCGATGGGGCCTATCGATCGAAGATGGCGGAGGTCTACACCCGCCGCGCGATCGACGCCGCCCTCGGTCGATAGCGCGTTCCGTCCCAGCGTTCGGAGGTGCGCGTCGAGCGGGTCACCCCAGGTCGACGCGCGCCCGCCCGGCTGGCCGGCGCGGTCCTGACGCGTGACCTGACGGTCGCTGGCAAGCGCTGGTCGAAAGGCCGTCGACTGTCGGCCGAGGATCTCCTCGCACTGGCGGCCGAGGAACCCGGTCCTCCCGTGACGGTGCTCGTACCGACGGGCAATGAGCTGCACGAGGACGAGGCTGCGCTCCGGCTCGCCAAAGCGATCGCCGGCGCTGGCCTCGACGTCCGCGGGCCGAACCAGAGCCGGCTGGACCTGGTCGCGTCAGTGGACGGCGTGGTCACCGTGCGGATCGCCGAGCTGGAACGGATCAACCGGTTGGATCCGCTGGAGGTGTTCACGGTCTATGACGGGCAGGTCGTGGAGCGCGGGGATCTTGTCGCGAGCGTCAAGGTGGCCCCGCACCTGGTCGATGCGGGGGTGATCGAGGCGGGTGCCCGGATCGCCGGGTTCGGCAGCCAGCCGGTGGTGTCGGTGGCCCCGTTCGTGGCGCGCCGGGTCGGGGTCGTCGTGAAGGAATCGGTGCGCGCGACGGCGCGCGAACGGTTCGAGGCGTCGGTGCGGGCCAAGGTCGAGGGCCTCGGATCGGAGATCCTCGACATCGTCTATGTCGAGGACGACGCCGACGCGGTGGAGACCGCGGTCGGGCGGTTCACGAGAGGTGTCGAGACCGCCGACCTGGTGCTGACCGCGGGGTCGGCGTCGACGGATCCCGAGGACCCGTTCTTCGTCGCGATCGAGGCGCTCGGCGGGCGCGTGGTCCGGCGGGGCGTGCCGTCCCATCCTGGCTCGATGCTGTGGCTGGCGCGGGTCGGTGGGACGTCGATCCTCGGCCTGCCGACGTGCGGGGCCTATTCGAAGGCCACGGCCGCGGACCTGTTGCTGCCACGGCTCCTGGCCGGGGAGCCGGCATCAGAGACGACGGTGGCGAAACTGGGGCACGGCGGGATCCTGACGCGGACCCAGCGGTTCCGTTTCCCGCGGTATGCCCGTGAGCTGGATGCACCGGAAGGGTAGGGAGGTCGGTCGATGGCGGCATCGGACATCGCCGCGGCGATCAGCGGCGCACGCGAGTACCTGACGGCCAACCCCGCGGAGGCGCGCTACCGCGATGGCGCGGCGACGGCGTCGATCGAGGACGGCCTGCGCGTGCGGGTCACGGGCACCGACGGTTCGACGCTGGTGTCCGACATGGTCACCGGCATCGGCGGTGGCGGCTCGGCGCCGAGTCCTGGCTGGCTGTTGCGGGCGGCCTACGCATCCTGCGTCGCGACGCTGATCGCGATGCGCGCCGCCGAAGACGGGTTCTCCGTGGAGGGGTTGGAGGTCGTGGTCGACTCGGAGTCCGACGACCGCGGGGTCCTCGGCATCTCGGCCGACGTGCCGGCCGGCCCGTTGAGCATGCGCGTGGTCGTGACGGTGGCCGGCGGCGGCAGTGACAAGGCGACGATCCGCGCCGCGATCCAGGAGGCCGTCGCGAACTGCCCGGTCCACGACGCGGTCGTGCGCGCGGTGCCGGTGGAGGTCGACATCCAGGTCACGTGACCGATCGCCGGGTCGGTGATCCGACCCGCTCCCACGGAAAGGACCGGCAGCGCCCGACGATCTAGGATCGACGCACCACCGGATCGACGAGGAGGGCGCACGCGCGATGTTCACCGCGACCAAGGACCTGATGCTCCCCGCCACCGTCACCGGCTCGTGGCCACGGCCGCGCTGGTACGACCAGGGTCTCTGGGGCCGGCCGCTCGACACGGCGCTCCTCGACGTCCGATTCCGCGAGCAGTTCCTCGACGCGCACGCGACCGTCATCGCCGACCAGGAACGTGCCGGGCTCGACATCCTCACCAACGGCGACTACCACCTGGACGAGGACTTCGCCGGTCGGTCATGGCACCACTACCCGCTCCAGCGCTGGAAGGGGCTCGAGCACGAGGAGCTCCAGTACGAGCGGTCGCGGGATCGACTGCTGGAGTTCCCGCCCGGCACGCTGATGAACGAGATCGAGACGACGTGGCGCTGGCCGCGTGTCGTGGGCAAGGTCGAGCACGATCCGAAGAACCCGCTGGAGTACGCCAAGCTGTGGCGCATCGCGCAAGCCCGTGCCGCCTCGGGCAAGCCGGTCAAGTTCGGGACGTGCTCATCGCAGGTGCTGTCGATCTTCCTCGACAGCCACACCAGGGAATATGACCTCGAGGACAAGAAGCAGCTCATCTGGGATATGGCGACGGCCATGAACACGGAGCTGCGCGGGCTCGCCGCCGCGGGCGCCAAGGTCATCCAGATCGAGGAGCCGACGATCCACTTCGTCGCCGCCTTCTACCCGGACCAGACGGAGCTGCTCGATTTCCTGGTCGATGCCTTCAACCACGAGGTCGATGGTCTCGACGACGTCGAGCTGTGGATCCACACGTGCTGGGGCAACCCCAACATGCAGAAGGTCTACACCGGCGAGTCGTACGCGCCGTCGATCGACATCTATCTCAACCGCCTGAAGGGCGACGTCTGGACTGTCGAGGCGACCGAGAACGAGCTCGCCGAGATCGACCTGTTCAAGCCGTATGCCGGCAACCTGTCGAAGAAGATCGCCGTCGGCGTCGTCAACCACCGGACGCTACAGGCCGACATGGCACCGACCGTCGCCAAGCGCGTCCGGCGCGCCCTCGAGGTGATCCCGGCCGAGAAGCTCATCCTGTCGACCGACTGCGGGTTCGGCCGCCAGGGCTTCAACCGGACGGTCGCTTTCTACAAGACGACCGCGATCGCCCAGGCGCGCAACATCGTGCTGCAGGAGCTCGGTCTCGACGGGCGGCCCGTCACCGCCGCCGACCCGGCGCTCCAGACGGATGTGCTCCCCGACCGGGAGCCGCTGACCCACCTGCCGTCGCCCTGGCAGTAGAGGGGCGTTGGCGGACGAGGTGGGCAGTCACTCGGCGCCGGCGTAGATCTCCTCGTAGGCGCGGCTGATGATCTCGGCCGCCTCGATCGTCCGGCGGTCACTCACCGGGTTGCCGGCACGGGCCCGCCAGCGCTCGACACCGGCCAGGGCCGCGGCACGCACGTCATCGGCCGACGCGTCATCCGCCAGGCCGGCTCTCTGGCGGGCCGCGGTCCCACCGACCAGGCGGTCCACCTCCTCCCGCTCCGAGGCGCTCAGGTCGAGGTGCCCGGCCAGCACGAGATGCTGCAGGCGGAGGAGACCAAGTGCACCGGACGACGCCTCAAGCCGGTCGATGGCCGCGACCACATCGCGTCCCGCCGGCACGTCCTCCCGACCCAGCGCGATCCCGATCGCCCGGAGCGCGACGAGGGCCGACCTGGACTTCAGCAGCGACGCGCGCGCGGCGTAGGACTCCTCGAGCACCCGTTGCAGCGCCCGGATCCCCGACCGCTCCAGCAAGGCGTTCGACAGTTCGGGTGCCGTCCTGACCGTCCCGTCGGCCACCACCGTCGTCGCGAGTCGGAGCCCGTACAGCCCGAGTCGATCGAGCAGCTCCTCGCGGATCGCCTCGCTCAGCGGGTTCTCTTCAGGGTCGCGGAAGCGCTCGACCGAGAGCAGCAGACGATCCCGGACGGCGGCGTCCAGACCGGCCAGCTGCCGGATCCATTCGAACTGCTCCTGGCGGAGGGTCGCCCCCGTCTCCGCGATCAACCCCGCGACCGGTAGCACCCCCGACGCGAGCTCGCGCACGCGTGGATCCGCCGCATAGCGCGCGGCGATCGCCCCCGCCGACTCGAGCGCATCCGGCCGGGCTGCCCCGATCTCGTCGGCGCGTGACAGTACGACGACCGCATTGACCGGCGACGCATGGGCGATCGAGTGATCCATGAACGCCTCGAGGAAGCGGGCGTCGCCGTGGTGCAGGTGGCGCATCAAGTACAGCACCGCATCGGCGTCGGCCGGGCCCTCGACGCCGAGGTCGAGCAGCGACGCCATCGTGCGCGCGGACGTGCCCTCGTTCGCCGATCCGAGGCCGGGCGTATCGATCAGCGTCATCGATTCGAGCTTGGCCGACGGCCAGCCGACCTCGATGCGCTCGATGCCGTCGATGCCGTACGCCCCGAGGTCGATGAGCAGCTCGCCGTCCTCGCGCTTGAAGGCCAGGTCGGTCCGGCCCTCGGGCCGCAGGTCGGCGCTGACGCGGTAGCCGATCCCGTGGCGGTACCACGTCACGATCTTCGTGCATTCGCCCGCGTCGGTCGCCGCGAGGCGCTCGCCGACGAGGGCGTTCAGCAACGTCGACTTGCCGGCCTTCACGCGGCCCGCGACCGCCACCCGCAACGGTTCGTCGAGCCGGTGTGCGACGGCATCGACCGCGGCCGCGTGCTCCGTGCCCTCCGCAGCTCGCCGGGCGAGGTCGGCGATCCCCCGCACGTCCGTCGCGAGATCGGTCATCGAGCGAGGCGAGTCCGAGCGCCCGTCAGGAGGGCAGATCGGCGCAGTTGCCCGTCTCCTGCACGACCGAGTGGTCCGCCCGCGCGACCAGGATGCACATCTGGCGTGCGCCGGTCGGCCGGTCGCTCACGCGGTACTCGGTGAAGGGAACGGGTCCCGCGTAGAGGATCCACGGCCCGTTGCCGGGCACGCCCGCCTCCTCCGGCGGGACGGTATCGAAGAAGAAATGGACATGCCGGTCGCCGGGCAGCTTGGGCTCGAAGTTGAACACCTCGTAGTCGACCTGATAGCGGCCGCCGCTGATGGTGATGCCCGTGATCCGCGCCTGCCGCCCGGCCGGGGTCGGCGTGGGCGTCGGAGCGGGCGTCGCCGTCGGCGAGGGGCTGGGCGTGACGACCGGCGACGGCGTGGCGATGCTCGGCGACGGTGACGTGCTCGGCACGACGGCCAGCGATGGTCCCGGCGATGGGGAGCTCGCCGCGCCGATCCCGCCGCCGAACAGGTTCGCACCGATGGCGACCGCCGCAACGACCGCCACCGCGCCCAGCGCCAGCCCGACCGGCAGGAAGCGACGGGCTCGCACGCCGTCCGACGCGCTCGCCGCGGCCGCAGTCGCAGCCGCGCCCCCAGCCGCAGCCGAGGCCGCCGGCGCCTCGCGCGTCACGTCCTCCGTCGATGCGTTCGTGTCGACCGGCACCGCCTCCACCGGCGCGGGGATCGACTCCTCTGGGAGCACGGTCGCCGGATCGACCACCGCTGCGGCGGCTGCCGCCGTCGCGACCGCGGCGGTCGCCTCCTGCTGGCCCTCGGCGACGTATGCCGCCCCGAGCGCCATCGTGTGCTTTGGATGGGCGTCGACCGCGACCGGCCGACCCGTGGCCTCCCGGACCATCTCGGCGACCAGCGGGATCCGTGAGCTGCCGCCCACCAGCAGCACGCGGTCGATGTCCGAGGCTTCGAGGCCCGCGCTGCGCGTGGCACGACCGAGCGCCGAGATCGTCTCGTGGATGCGCGGCCGGATCATGTCCTCGAACTCGGCCCGCGTGAGTCGCATCTCGCTCTGGAAGCCGGGGAGGAAGACCGGGATCGTCGCATCGGTGTCGGACGACAGTGCCTCCTTCGCCCGCCGGCACTCGTCGCGGAGCCGGGCCAGGGCCGCCATGGTGGCGGGCTCGTTCGCGTCGATCGTCACGCCCTGCGACTGGACATGTCCCATCGCCCGCCGGAAGAGCGCCTCGTCGAAGTCGATCCCTCCGAGGCGCTCCAGCCCCTCGGGCTGGCCGAGCGCCTCGAAGCCCGTGTCGGTCTTGCGGAGGATCGTGGCGTCGAACGTGCCGCCGCCGAAGTCGTAGACCGCGATGATCGAACCGGATGGCACGCGCTCCTGACGCGCGTAGTCGAGCGCTGCCGCCTCGGGCTCGGTCAGGAGCGTGACGGGGCCGATGTCGGCCTGCCGGACGGCCTGCTGCAGCAGGTCGATCTTGTACGCGCTCCAAGCCGCCGGGTGGCACAGAGCGATGGCGGTCGGCGGCTCGCCCTGCTGCTGCGTGACCCTCCCGACGATCGCGCGCAGCAGGTGGGCGAGCAGGGCCTCGGCACCGTAGGGCGTGCCGCCGAGGATGATCGGCGTCGGGTCCCCGAGGCGGCGCTTGAATTCGCGGCCGGTCCGGGTCGGCTCGGCGAGGGCGCGTCGCTCTGCCGCCTCGCCGGTGAGGACCTCGCCGTCGGCGCGCAGCAGCACGATCGACGGGATCGTCGCCGCGCGCTCTCCGAGCTGGAAGATCTCGAGGCGGTCGCCGCGCGCGATCGCGGCCGCGGAGTACGTCGTCCCGAGGTCGATCCCCAGCGAATAGGCCATCTTTCCCTCGATCGGTGGCAGGGGTTCCCGAGTCTACCGTGCGAGACGTGACGTGGGACCGCCGGGCGGTACACTCGCGGGCCGGAGGAGGAGCCCGAGCCCGTGCCCGCACCCACCGTGATGGCGCCCGACGCCCCGGACGCGCCGACGACCCCGAGCGTCGCGCCGCCGACCGAGGCGGCGGCCGCGGCCGAGGTGCTCGATGACGTCGCCCGTGAGGCGCGCCTGCTCGCCGAGCGGCTGGAGCGTGACGACCTTGCCGCCCGGACCGAGGAGATCCGCCGTCGCGCGGCCCGGACCGAGACCATCGTGTGCGTCGTCGGCGAGTTCAAGAACGGCAAGAGCGCGCTCATCAACGCCCTGTTGGGGGAGGTCGTCTGTCCGGTCGACGACGACCTGGCCACGAGTGCGGTCACGGTGGTCCGCTACGGCGATCCGGCGAGCGCCGAGGTCCGCCGTCGTGACGGCGAGGAGAGCATCGTCGACTCGATCGATCCGGCGAACGTCGCCGAGTGGGCCCAGGAGTCGCCGCACAGTGAGCGTCGCCAGGACATCGAGCTCGTCGAGGTCCGCGTGCCGAACCCGGTGCTGGCCAGCGGCCTCACGCTGGTCGACACGCCGGGCGTCGGTGGTCTCAATGCCGGCCATGCCGCCGCGACGCTGGCGTTCCTCCCGTCGGCCGACGCGCTGGTCTTCGTGACCGACGCCTCGGCCGAGCTCTCCGCCGCCGAGCTGGAGTTCCTCGCGAATGCCCGTGCGGCCGGCCCGCCCATCCTGGTCGCGCTCACCAAGATCGACATGTATCCGGAGTGGCGGCGCATCCAGGAGATCGACGCGAGTCACCTCGCCGCGATCGGCCTTGCCGAGCGTCCGTTCGGGCTCAGTTCCGTGCTCCACATGCGCGACGACGAGCTGGGCGACGAGAGCGGTTACGGGGCGTTCGCCGAAGCGCTTCGCGGCGATGTGGTCGACCGCGCTCGTGCGGCGACGTCGACCGCGACCATGAGTGACCTGCGCTGGGTCCTCGGCCAGTTGCGCGAACCGCTGGTCGCCGAGCGCGCGGCACTCGCCGATCCGGCCGCAGCGGGACGTCTGGCCGACGAGCTCGCAGCGTCGCGCCAGCGCCTCGCCGACCTCAAGCGGGCCGACGCCGCCTGGTCGACCCGGCTCGACGACGAGTTCAGCGCCCTGCGGACCCGGGCCGCGTTCGAGTTCCAGCGCGAGATGCGCTCGATCCTGCGCGACGCGCAGGCCGAGGTAGAGGCCACCGACCCGGGCAGCACCTGGTCCGACCTGAGCACCCGCGTCCAGGACCAGATCGCGGTGGCCGTGCGCGGTGCGTTCCGCAACGCGACCACGGGTGCCGCCGACGTCCAGTCGACCATCGCGCGACTCCTCGCCGACGAGGAGCGGACCGCCGTCGCCGACGAGGCTGCGCCGCGCGTGACGTTCGATATCGGGCAGTTCTGGGGCGATGACCCGAGCTTCGAGAGCCGCACACGGTCCCGCCTCGGGTCGGGGTACGGCCTCGTGACCGGCGCGAAGGCGGGCGTCGAGCTGCTCGGCCTGGTCGGGACGCTGCTCGGCGCCGCGATCGTCGGGCCAGCCGTGCTCGGCGTCGCGGCCGTGTACGGCGGCAAGGAGGTGCTCGACGAACGGCGCCGCCGTCTGACCGATCGCCGCCAGCAGGCCCGCACGTTCCTGGCCGACCTGATCGAGGAAATCCGCTTCCAGGTCGACGGCCGGTTGACCGGCGTGATCGACGAGATGCAACGCCAGATGCGTGCCCGGTTCACCGACCGGATCGTCGAGCTGCAGCGGACCGTGGCGGCGGGCGCCGTCGCGCTCGAGCGAACCGCGAGACAGGAAGCCGCGGAGCGGCGTGCCCGCGGCCAGGACGTCGACGAGACGCTGGCACGGATCGCGACCCTCCACGATCGCATCCGCCAGTCTCCGCCGTCGGCCTGAGGACCGGGTCGCGGACCCCATCCCCGGGTCGGGCCGTGTAGCATCCGAGCCGATGACCGACCAGGGAGCGAGCCGCGAGGAGCGGCCGCCGGGCACCCGCACGATCGAGGCGCTGACCGAGGACTTCCGGGGCCGTGACTACATCACGGACCGCTCGCTGGCCACCGCCGTCTTCCTCGCGCTCGAGCTGCGCCGCCCGCTGCTCCTGGAAGGTGAGGCCGGTGTCGGCAAGACGGAGCTCGCCAAGGTGCTGGCCGCATCTCTCGGGGCGCCGCTGATCCGGCTCCAGTGCTACGAGGGGCTCGACGTCAACACGGCGGTCTACGAGTGGAACTACCCGCGCCAGATGCTCGAGATCCGGCTCCTCGAGGCACGCGGCCAGGCCGAGCACGCGAGCGCTCACGACATCTTCGGGCCGGAGTTCCTGATCCGCCGCCCGCTCCTCCAGGCGCTCGAGAGCGACGACGGGATCGCGCCCGTGCTGCTGATCGACGAGATCGACCGCGCCGACGAGGAGTTCGAGGCGTACCTCCTGGAGATCCTGTCCGATTTCCAGGTCACGGTCCCGGAGATCGGTACGATCCGAGCCGAGGTTCCTCCCCGCGTGATCCTCACGTCCAACCGGACCCGCGAGGTCCACGACGCGCTCAAGCGCCGCTGCCTGTACCACTGGATCGACTACCCGACCGCCCAGAAGGAATACGAGATCGTGCTCGCGCGCGTGCCGGAGTCGCCGGAACGCCTGGCGCGCGAGGTCGTCGGGTTCGTGCACAAGCTGCGCGAGGCGGACCTCACCAAGGTGCCGGGCATCGCCGAGACGCTCGACTGGGCCGCTGCGCTGCTGTCGCTGGGCGCCCGCGAGCTCAAGCCGGAGCTCGTCGACGAGACGCTGGGCGTCGTCCTCAAGTACGAGGAGGACATCCGCCAGGTGCGCGGCGAGCAGGCCGCGCGGATGCTGACCGAGGTCGCCGCTCGCGGCTGACAGCAATACGCTGTACGCCTCATGACGTTCCCCGTCCAGGTCGGACCGTCGACGATCACCATCAACCGGGACGACCGCGTCCTCATCTGCCAGCCGGATGCGCGGATCGTCGGCGAGGCCGACGGATTCTTCACCCGGGATACGCGCTTCATCTCCGGCTACGACGTCTGGATCAACGGACGCCGCCCGATCCTGCTCGGCTCCGCCCCGATCCAGTCCTTCTCCTCCCGGTACGAGTTCACGAACGATGTCAGCGTCGACGCCGATGGCGTCATCGAGCGGCAGTCGCTCGCGCTGCGGCTCGATCGCACGATCGCGGACGGCGTCCACGAGGACTACGACCTCGACAACTTCGCGCCGCGCCCCGTCCGGCTGACCATCGAGATCGCGGTCGTCTCCGATTTTGCCGACATCTTCGACGTCAAGCGAGGCGAGATCGTCCGCCGCGGCCAGCTGAACACGCGCTGGCTACGCTCACGCGGGGAATTGCGCTCGACCTACCGGAACCGCGATTTCCGGCGCGATCTGATCGTCGCGGTGGAGCGGGCCGGCTCGACCCCCCAATTCGCAAACGGTCGGCTCGTGTTCGACGTGACCCTGCCGCCGAAGGGCACATGGCATTGCTGCGTGAAATGGTTGCCGATCACCCGCTCCCACCGTCGGGTGGCCACGCTGGCCTGCAACGCGGTCGATGCCCCGATGCGCTCGGTCGGCGTCGCGAAACTGCCCAACGTGAGCATCCGGTCCCCGAACCAGGTCGTCGACCGCGCCTGGGACCGAGCGGTGCGCGACCTGGAGGCGCTCCGGTTGGAGGACCCCTCCTTCGAGCGCGGCGTGTTCATCCCAGCCGCCGGAGTGCCGTGGTTCGTCACGCTGTTCGGGCGCGACTCGCTCATCGTGTCGATGCAGGGCATCTCCGGTTTTCCGGAGTTCGCCAGCGGCGCGCTGCGGCGCCTGTCCGAACTCCAGGCCACGATCGACGACCCGGAGCGAGACATGGAGCCGGGCAAGATCCCGCACGAGATCCGCCACGGCGAGCTGGCACAGCTCGGGATCCTGCCCTTCCAGCCCTACTACGGCACGCACGACGCGACCAGTCTCTTCGTGATCGTCTTGTCGTACCTCTACCACTGGACCGGGGACGTGGAGGTCCTGCGGCGCTACCTCAAGCATGCCGAGGCGGCGATGACCTGGATCGATAAGGCCGGCGACCGCGACGGTGACGGGTTACAGGAGTACCAGACGCGCTCGAAGCACGGCTTCTACAACATGGGCTGGAAGGATGCCGGCGACGCCATCGTCGAGGCGGACGGCAGTCTCGCTCCGCTGCCCATCGGGACGTGCGAGCTGCAGGGCTACGTCTTCGATGCCAAGACCCGTATGGCCGAGATCTACGACGTGCTGGGTCGACCGAAGGACGCGCGCCGCCTGCGACGCGAGGCACAGCGCCTGTACGAGCGGGTCAACGAGACGATGTGGTGGGAGGAGGAGGGGACCTACTACCTCGGCCTGAACGGTCGGAAGGAGGGCATCCGCAGCGTCGCGTCGAACGCCGGGCACCTGCTCCAGTCCGGCATCGTCCCGGTCGAACGAGCGGGGCGGGTGGTCGAGCGCCTCCTGGCGGACGACATGTGGTCGGGCTGGGGTGTCCGCACGCTGTCGGCCGACCACCCCGCCTACAACCCGTTCTCGTACCAGACCGGTTCGGTCTGGCCGCATGACAACGCGACCATCGCCGGCGGGTTCCGGCGCTACGGCTATGCGGCGGAGGCGGCCAAGGTGGCGAAGGCGATCTTCGACGCGGCGGAACGGCTGGTCGGGCTCCGCCTGCCCGAGCTGTACTCGGGTATGCCCCGCGTGGCGGCCAGCTTCCCGGTCCCGTACCTCGGTGCCAACGTCCCGCAGGCGTGGGCGGCCGG
>DATBMM010000106.1:0-5836 GCA_036554825.1 Candidatus Limnocylindrales bacterium | reverse complement strand
GGCCGGGCCATCAGCTCCACGAGGGCGGGCGGGATCGGATCGACCGAATCCCAGTCGACCGGCAGGCGGACCTGGACGTCGTCCGGGTCGACCGCGGCGTCGCCCGCGAGCCCGCGAGCCGGGTCGTCCGTCCACTCGACCGTGACCGCCCCCGACGTGAACCCGGCGCCGAAGGCGACCATCACGATCCGGTCGCCGACCTTGACCCGACCCTCGTTGACGGCCTCCGCCAGGGCGATCGGCACGGACGCCGCCGACGTGTTGCCGTAGCGGTCGAGGTTCACGTACATCTTGCCCATCGGCAGGTCGAGGCCCTTGGCGACCGCCTCGACGATCCGGATGTTGGCCTGGTGCGGGATGAACAGGTCGATGTCGGACGGGTCGAGGCCCGACTTGCGCACCGACTCGAGCGCCGTCGTCGCCATCGTCTTGGTCGCAAACCGGTACGTCTCCTTGCCCTCCATCCGGATGAAGTGCTCGCCACGGGCGATCGTCTCGGCGGACGGCGGGCTCTTCGCGCCGCCGGCAGGAAGCCAGATCATGTAGGCGCCCTGCGGCGCGGTCGTGAGCTCGATGCCCATCGCCCCGCCGGGCTCGTCGCTCGCCGACAGGACGACCGCGCCGGCCCCGTCGCCGAACAGGATGCAGGTGCTCCGATCGGTGTAATCGAGGAACCGCGTCAGCAGCTCGGCGCCGATGACCAGCACGTGCTTGGCGAGGCCCCCGGCGATATACGCCTGGGCGGTCGCGAAGGCATAGACGAATCCCGAGCAGGCGGCGGCGATATCCATGGCGGCCGCCTTCGTGTTGCCGATCGCCTCCTTGACCAGCGCCGCGGTCGACGGCATCCAGTAGTCGGGGGTGAGCGTCGCGAGCAGGATGAGGTCGATGTCGTCGGGCTCGATGCCGGCAGTCCGGATCGCCCGCAGGGAGGCGACCGCGGCCATCGACGCGGTGGTCTCGTCGGCCGCCGCGACCCGGCGCTCGCGGATGCCGGTCCGCGTGACGATCCACTCGTCGGACGTGTCGACCATCGTCTCGAGGTCGCGGTTGGTCAGCACCTGCTCGGGCGCATAGCGACCCCACCCGGTGACATGGGCGCGGCGCGGCGCGGCGCCGCTCACAGCGGCTCCACCTCGATGAGCGGCTGGCGCGCCTTGACCAGCGTGCCGCTCTCGGCCACCACCCGGACGACCCGTCCGGCGAGGTCCGACTTGATCTCGTTGAACAGCTTCATCGCCTCGATCAGGCCGATGACCTGGCCGACGGCGACCTCGCCACCGACCGCGACGTAGGGCGCCGTGCCGGGCGCCGGCGAGGCGTAGAAGATGCCGGTCAGCGGCGCCTTGACGCTCGGCTTCGCGGCCGGTACCGACTCGTTGGCGGCAGCGGGCGCGTCGCCGGTCGAGGGCACGGTCATCGTCGTGGCCGCGGGCGACGACGCCGCCACGCTGGCGACAGTGATCGGCGCGATCGCCGAGGGCTTGCGCAGGACCAGACCCGTGCCACCCGACTCGACCTCGAGCTCGGTCAGGTCGGAGCGGTCGAGCAGCAGCGCGAGGCGGTCGATGAGGTGGAGCAGCTCGAGATCGCCGTCGTCGCTGGGCGATGCAGCTGCCTCGACGAGCGGCTCGCGTTCCTCCAGCGCCTCGACGGCGATGTCGGGGAGCGGCTCGTCGGCCGGCACCGACGCCCTCGGCTCGAGATCGTCGGTCACGCGTCCCACCGCCGGAAGACGAGCGCGGTGTTCTGGCCACCGAACCCGAAGGAGTTGGACAGAGCCACGCGGACGTCGTGCCGTTTCGCCTCACCGGCGACGATCAGCGTCCCGTCGGCCTCGGGGTCGGGCCGCTCGAAGTTGACCGTCGGCGGGATGCACGACTCGCGCATGGTCATGATCGTGACGATCGATTCGATGGCGCCGGCGGCGCCGAGGGTGTGCCCGATCATCGATTTGTTGGCGGTGATCGGCACGGCCGCCGCGTGGTCGCCGAGGATCGTCTTGATCGCCTGCAGCTCGGACTTGTCGCCTTCCGGGGTCGACGTGGCGTGGGCGTTGACGTGGTCGACCTCGCCGGGACCGATGCCCGCCTTCTCCAATGCTCGACGTGCCGCCCGGACCGCGCCGATACCGCCTGGCGCCGGAAGCGTGATGTGTGAGGCGTCGGCCGTCGCCCCGTAGCCGATGATCTCGGCCAAGGGCTCGGCGCCACGCGCCTCCGCGTGCGCGAGCTCCTCGAGGACCAGCACGCCCGAGCCCTCGCCACATACGAAACCGTCGCGGTCGACGTCGAATGGCCGCGATGCCGCCTCCGGATCGTCGTTGCGCGTCGAGAGCGCCCGCATCGACGCGAACCCGCCGACGAGCGCCTCGTAGATGCCGGCCTCCGAGCCGCCGGCGAGCATCACGTCGGCATCGTCCCGGCGGATCGTCTCGAACGCCTCGCCCACCGCGTGACCACCGGTCGCGCAGGCCGAGACCGTGGCGAAGTTCGGGCCGGTCATCCCGTAGTTGATGGCGATCTGGCCGGCGCCGACGTTCGGGATGCCCATCGGCACGAGGAACGGGCTGATGCGGTCGGGGCCGCGGGTCGCGTTCGTGACGAACCCGTCGATGAGCGTCCCAACGCCGCCGAGACCGGTGCCGAGGATGACGCCGGTCCGCTCCGCGAGCTCGCCCTCCAGGCGGTCCGGGAGCCCGGCCTGATCCATGGCCTCCCGCGAGGCCACCAGGCCGAACTGGATGTAGCGGTCGGTGCGGCGCTGGTCCTTCCTGTCGAGCACGTGGCTCGCGTCGAAGTCGCGGACCTCGCCGGCGATGCGGACCGACAGCCGGGAAGGGTCGAACGCCTCGATGGTCCGGACGCCGGAGCGGCCCTCTACCAGCCCCGTCCACGAGCTCGGGACATCGTTGCCGAGCGGCGTGACCAGGCCCATGCCGGTGACCACGACCCGTCGTGCGCTCATCGGACCAGCTTGCCCGTACGGACCGTCGCGGCGCGGTACACGTCGCCGGCGAGGCCACGCGACGAGATGGCGTTCGCGACGGCCAGGCTGTCGAACTCGGTCCGCCGGATCTCCGCACGGACCTCCCCATCCTCGAGATCGATCAGCGCCCACGATGCGGTCGGGTCGCCATCGAAGACGTAGCCGGCGCTGCCGTCGTTGACGATGATCTTCCAGCCGAGGTCGCGAACCTCGGGCAGGTGGGTGTGCCCGCAGACGATCACGCGAGCGTCGGTCCGGGCGACGCGCTCGATCGTCACCGACGGGTCGAGGTCCTGGTCGAAGCCGGCCGTCTGCGACCCGGGCGAGCCGTGGCAGACGAGCACGAGCGTGTCGTCGTCGGCGCGGACCCGGCGTTCCGACGGGAGGCTGCGCAGCCAATCCACACGTTCCTCGCCGAGCGCCTCGTGCGCCCACTCGGCGGCGTCGACGATCGCGTCGGCCACGCCATCGGTCATCCACGGGAAGGCGGCGGCGAAGTCGAAGTCGGCGACGGCGACATCGGTGTTTCCGGCGATGACGGCCGCACCGTCGGCGACGAGGGCGCGCAGGGCGTCGACGACCCCGGCCGGATCCGGGCCGTTGAGCACGAGATCGCCGGCGACCACGATGCGGTCGGGTCGCTCACGGGCGACGTCGGCCAGGACGGCCTCGAGCGCGGGCAGGTTGCCATGCACGTCCGACAGGGCGGCGATGCGGGTCATCGCAGCGCGCCTTCGGGCGGGATGATGAAGCTCAGCACGCCCTCGCACGCGACCTCGCCATCGACGCTGGCCACGCCCCGGCCCTTGCCGAACCGCGAGCCGAGCTTCTCCATCGTGATCTCGAGCCGGAGCGTGTCGCCGGGCGCGACGATGCGCTTGAAGCGGACATCGTCGATCCCGGCGAACAACCCGATCCGGTCGCCGAAGCCCGGCTGCTTGGCCACGTAGACCGCCATCGTCTGGGCGAGTGCCTCGACCTGGAGGACGCCCGGCATCACGGGCAGTCCCGGGAAGTGCCCCGCGAAGTACCACTCCGTCGCCGTGATGCCCTTCACGCCGACGATCCGCTTCGCCTCCTGGTCGTACTCGACGATGCGGTCGACGAGCAGGAACGGGTGGCGATGCGGGATCAGGCTCTCGATCTCGGCGGTCGTGTGGACGATGTCGGTCACAGGGGCTCCTGGGCGGGGTGCGGCGTTCAGTCTGGTCGATTCTGACGAGCGGCTGCGGACCGGCATGTGCAGGTCTGCACGGGGGTCATGCCCTGGCGGCCGCCGCGAGGAACGCCGCGCTGCCGACCCGGTCGAGCAGGTTCGTCGTCATCCGGCCCTCGAGGAACGTCTCCGATGCCAGCAGCGCCTGGTGGATGTCGACGTTGGTCGTGAGCCCGTCGATGACCAGTTCCTCGAGCGCCACGCGCCCGCGGGCGATGGCGGCGGCGCGGTCGGGACCCCACACGATGAGCTTGCCGAGCAGCGAATCGTAGAAGGGCGGGACCTCGTAGCCCGTGTACAGGTGGGAATCCATCCGGACGCCGGGTCCGCCGGGAGCGTGGTACCGCTCGACCGTGCCGGCGCCGGGCCGGAAGTCGTGCGCGGGGTCCTCGGCGTTGATCCGGAACTCGATCGCGTGCCCATCGAAATCGACGTCGGCCTGGGTGATGCCGAGGGGCTCGCCGGCGGCGATGCGCATCTGCAGGGCGACGAGGTCGAGCCCGGTGACCGCTTCGGTCACGGGATGCTCGACCTGGATGCGGCAGTTGATCTCGATGAAGTAGAAGTCGCCCTTGCCGTCGACGAGGAATTCGAGCGTGCCGACGTTCTCGTAGCCGGCCGCCACGACGGCACGCACGGCCCGCTCGGCGAGCTCCGTCCGGGACGCCTCGGACAAGGCGGGCGTCGGCGACTCCTCGAGGATCTTCTGGTGGCGGCGCTGGACCGAGCAGTCGCGCTCGCCGAGGTGGATGCCGTGCCCATAGCGGTCGACCGCGACCTGCACCTCGACGTGGCGGTTCTCGTCGAGCCACTTCTCGAGGTACAGCGAGTCGTCACCGAAGGCCGCCTTGGCCTCGCTGCGGCAGACCTTGAGGACCGACTCGAGCTCGCGCGGCGTGCGGACCATCCGCATCCCCTTGCCGCCGCCACCGGCAGACGGCTTGACGAGCACCGGGTAGCCGATGCGTTCCGCCTCGGCCAGCGCGTGCATGTCGTCACGGAGCATGCCGTCGGAGCCGGGGATGGTCGGCAGGCCGTGGGCGCCCAGGAGCTGGCGGGTGCCGGCCTTGCTGGCGAACCGTTCCAGGACGTTCGACGGCGGGCCGATGAACGTCAGGTCGTGGGCGGCCACGACCTCGGCGAACCCCTCGTCCTCGGACAGGAAGCCGTAGCCCGGGTGGATGGCGTCGCAACCGGTGACCAGGGCGGCCGAGATGACGGCCGGGGCCGACAGGTACGAGCGCGCCGCTTCCGCGGGGCCGATGCAGATCGCCTCATCGGCCAGCCCGACCGGCAGCGATTCTCGATCGGCCTCGCTGTAGGCCACGACCGCCTCGACGCCGAGCGCGCGGCACGCACGGAGGATGCGCAGGGCGATCTCGCCTCGATTGGCGATGAGGACCTTACGGAACATCAGGGAGTGCCTCGGCCGACGGTCCACCCAGAGCGCCGGCAGCGCTGCGGTCGGTGCCGGGACATCAGCCCGCCCCGGTGCCGTTGGTCGACATCGGGACGCCGAACTCGATGGTGATGAGGTCCTGGCCATACTCGACCGCGTCGCCCGCCTCGACGAGGCTGGTCCCGACCACGCCATCGATGGGCGCGACGACCTCCTGCGCCACGCCGAGCATG
>DATBMM010000039.1:0-18412 GCA_036554825.1 Candidatus Limnocylindrales bacterium | reverse complement strand
CAGGCATGGCGGAGCGCAAGAAGGCGACCAAGCAGCGCCGGCGGGAGAAGAAGAACGTCCCGCAGGGGCACGTCCACATCCAGGCCACGTTCAACAACACGATCATCACGATCACCGACCTCAACGGCGCGGTCATCTCGTGGGGCTCGGCCGGTGTGGCCGGCTTCAAGGGCTCGCGCAAGAGCACCCCGTACGCCGCCGCCCTGTCGGCCGACGGCGCGGCGAAGCGCGCGATGGAGCACGGCATGCGCCAGGTCGAGGTCTACGTGAAGGGCCCGGGTGCCGGCCGCGAGCAGGCCATCCGATCCCTGCAGGCCGCCGGCCTCGAGGTCAGCGCCATCACCGACGTCACGCCCATCCCGCACAACGGCTGCCGCCCGCCGAAGCGGCGGCGCGTGTAGGTCACACGGAGATCCATGGCTCGCTACACCGAATCCGTCTGCCGGATCTGCCGGCGTGAGGGCGCCAAGCTCTTCCTGAAGGGCACGCGCTGCTATACGAAGAAGTGCGCGTTCGAGCGGCGACCGACGCCGCCCGGTCAGCACGGCGTCCGGCGCCGAAAGGTCGGTGAGTACGGCCTGCAGCTGCGCGAGAAGCAGAAGGTCCGTAAGACCTACGGCGTCCTCGAACGCCAGTTCCGCAACTACTTCCGGGAGGCCTCCAAGCACTCCGGCGTGACCGGCGAGTACCTCCTTCGCTCGCTCGAGATGCGTCTCGACAACGTCGTCTACCGAGCGGGCCTCGCGCCGTCGCGCGCCGCCGCTCGGCAGCTCGTCGGCCATGGCCACTTCGCCGTCAACGGCGTCCCCACGGATATCCCGTCGTACCAGCTGAAGCCGGGCGACAAGGTGGAGGTGCGCGAGACCCGCCGCTCGCGCGAGCCCTTCAAGGTCGCCAAGGAGACGCTTCGCAACCACCAGGCGCCCGAGTGGCTGTCCATCGATGCGGACAAGCTCGTCGGGACCATCGTGACGCCGCCCACCCGCGACCAGATGCCGCTCGACCTCAACGAGCAGCTCGTGGTCGAGTACTACTCGAGGTAACTGGCCCCACATGATCGAACAACTCGAGAACCCGCAGATCGAGTCTGTCGAGGAAGTCGGCACATACGCCAAGTACGAGGCAGGCCCGCTCCAGGCCGGCTATGGCGTGACCCTCGGCAACGCGCTTCGCCGGGTCCTGCTCTCGTCGCTCGAGGGCGCGGCGGTCACCAGCATCCAGATCCGCGACGTCTACCAGGAATTCTCGACGATCCCGGGCGTCAAGGAGGACGTGACCCAGATCGTCCTGAACGTCAAGAAGCTTCGGCTCAAGAGCTTCGCGGCGCATCCCGTCCAGCTGCGCCTGATCAAGAGCGGCGCCGGCGCGGTGACCGCTGCGGATATCGCCGAGTCGGCCGACGTCGAGATCGTGAATCCCGACCTCGTGCTCATGACGATCGACAGCGATGACGTGACGATCGAGATGGACCTGACGGTCGAGCGCGGCGTCGGCTACCTGGGCGCCGAGCGAGCCGAGGCGCTGCCGATCGGCGTGATCGCGGTCGACGCGATCTTCACGCCCGTGCGCAAGGTGAACTACTGGGTCGAGAGCATGCGCGTCGGCCAGATGACCAACTTCGACAAGCTCACCATCGAGATCGAGACCGACGGGACGGTCAGCCCGGAGGAGGCGCTCAGCCGCTCCGCCGAGATCCTGGTCAACCAGTTCCGCCCGTTCGTGACGGTCGGCATGGCGGCGGTCCCGGCCGCGGCGGCCACCGGTGTCGCGGCGCTCCCGCCGAACATGCTCGACATGCCGATCGAGGAGCTCGACCTCCCGATGCGGGCCTACAACTCGCTGAAGCGCAACAACATCGTGAAGGTCGGTCAGCTCCTACAGCTCAAGGACGATGACCTCCTGCGCATGCGCAACTTCGGCAAGAAGTCGCTCGACGAGATGAAGGAGCGGCTGCGGATGCGCGGCTTCATCGTCCCGGACACCGAGGGCGATGGCCTCGACGATCTCGACGGCGAGGAGCCGTTCGGGGACGAGACCGAGGAATAGCGTGGCGCATCGGATCGGCGGACGGAAGCTCGGCCGCAAGCAGGGCCCGCGTCTCAGCCTGTTCAAGAACCTGACCGTGTCGGTCCTGCGCTACGAGCGGGTCCAAACGACCGAGGCCAAGGCCAAGGAGATCAGCGGCCGGGTCGAGAAGGCGATCACGCTGGCAAAGCGAGGCGACCTGACGGCCCGTCGGCAGATCGTCGCCCAGTTCCCGAACGAGCCGCTCGTCGTCGACAAGCTGTTCGACGAGATCGCCCCGAAGTACGCCGATCGGACATCGGGGTTCACCCGGATCGTCCGGATCGGCCAGCGGCGCGGCGATGCCGCCGAGATCGTCCAGATCGAGCTCGTGTAAGCGCCACCGGACGGCGCTCCACATAGCGAAGACACTCGAGAGAGTGGCACCGAAGCGATATCGCGCGACGGTCGAATATGACGGAACGGACTTCGCCGGCTTCCAGGTCAATCCTGGAAAACGGACGGTCCAAGGGGTCCTGGAAGATGCGCTGGCTCGCCTCGGTGACGGGGTGCTCCAGCGGGTCGACGGGGCCGGACGCACGGACGCCGGCGTCCACGCGACGGGACAGGTCATCGCCTTCTCGTACGCGGGGCGGCTGACGGCGACGGAGCTCGGAGCGGCGCTCGAGGCGATCCTGCCGAAGGATGTCGCAGTCCGGGACGTGCGACCGGCACCGGACGGGTTCAACCCACGCTATGCGGCGCGGTACCGGGAGTACCGCTACACCGTCTGGAACGGGCCGCTCAGCCCGCTTCGCGAGCGCACCGCGCTCGGGGTGCGGGTCCCGCTCGACACCGCTGCGATGGCGCGAGCCGGGTCGGTCTTCATCGGCCGGCACGACTTCCGGGCCTTCGGGGCGGGGGACCGGACCCCGGTCCGGACCGTGCAGTCGGTCCGGGTCCGACGGTCGGGCCGGTATGTCACGATCGACGTCCGGGCCGACTCGTTCCTGCGGGGACAGGTCCGACGGATGGTCGGCCTCCTGCTGGAGGTCGGTCTGGGCAAGATGGATATCGAGGCCGTCCGGGCGGCGATCGCCGACCCGGGGCCAGGAAGGAAGCCACCGGCCGCGCCGGCCAAGGGTCTGTGCCTTCGGCACGTGGCCCTCCGGCGTCAGACGGGGGCCGGAACCACGAACGAGCTGAACGGAGAACGCGGAAGACGATGAACGCGAAGACCATGGCGGTCCGTGAGAGCGAGATCGAGCGACGCTGGTACGTCGTGGATGCGACGGACCAGACGCTTGGCCGGCTCGCGTCGCGCATCGCGCGCGTCCTCGAGGGCAAGCACAAGCCGACCTACCAGCCGAACCTCGACAGCGGCGACCACGTGATCGTGCTCAACGCGACGCGGATCGCCGTCACCAGCGACAAGCTCGAAAGCAAGGTCTACGCCCGTCACAGCGGCTATCCCCAGGGCTACAAGGAGGAGACCCTCGGTCACCTCCTCGAGCGGCGGCCCGAGGAGGTCATCCGCCGCGCCGTGAAGGGCATGCTGCCGCACAACCGGCTCGGCGCCCAGCAGCTGCGCAAGCTCAAGGTGTACGCCGGATCCGACCACCCCCATCAGGCACAGCAGCCTGAGCCGCTCGCCTGACGAGGAGCCGATCGAACATGTCCATCCCTGCGTTCTACTCCGGGACCGGTCGCCGCAAGACGGCGATCGCGCGCGTCCGCCTGCTCGCCGGCGAGGGCGAGATCGTCATCAACGGCCGCTCGCTCGAGGAGCATTTCGGGAATGCGGTCAACGAGTCCGAGGTCCGGATGCCGTTCCGCGTCACGGGCACCGAGGGGCGCTTCAACGCGATGATCAAGGTGGAGGGTGGCGGCGTGCACGGCCAGGCCGGCGCGATCCGCCATGGCATCGCCCGGGCGCTGCTCGAGGTCGATGCCGATGCGCATCGACTGCCGCTCCGCCAAGCGGGCCTCCTGACGCGCGATCCGCGCATGAAGGAGCGCAAGAAGTACGGCCTCAAGCGAGCGCGCAAGGCGCCGCAGTACACCAAGCGCTAGTCCCCGCGCCGCGCGCCGCGCGGTCGGTGTCGCCGGCCCCTGTCCCGTGATCACCTGCGCACGACCTGGCACGCGCCAGCGCCGTCGCGCCCCATGACATGACCTTCCGGGGATCGCGCCCGGCCGCGTTCGCCCGTAGAGTGGACGCGTGACGACCGTCGACGGGGCCCCGGTCACGCTGCGCGGGCGTGACCTGCTGAGCGCGGCCGACTTCAGTGCGACCGACATCGACCGCGTCTTCGAGACCGCGACCCGCCTGAAGGCCGAGTACCGCGCCGAGCGCCGCCACGCCGAGAAGCTCCTGGCCGGGCGCACGCTGGCGATGCTCTTCCAGAAGCCGAGCCTCCGGACGCGGGTCACGTTCGAAGCCGGGATGACGCAGCTCGGCGGCGCCGCGATCTACCTGCCGGAGGATGCCGTCATGGGCGCCCGCGAGGCGGTCCGCGACGTCGCCCGCAACCTCGAGCGGTTCGTCGACGCCATCGTCGCCCGCACCGGACCGCACGAGGTCGTGCTCGAGCTGGCGGCCCAGGCCTCGGTGCCGGTGATCAATGGCCTGACGCTCCGCGAGCACCCCTGCCAGGCCCTTGCCGACGTCTTCACCATCCGTGAGCACCTCGGTCGGCTTGACGGTGGCGTGATCACGTTCGTGGGCGATGGCAACAACGTCTATCACTCGCTCGCGCTCGTCGGCGCGGCCTTCGGGATGGAGGTCCGCCTCGCGCACCCGACCGGCTATGCGCCCGACCCCCGGATCGTGGCGACCGCCCAGGAGCGGGCGGCCGCCAGCGGTGGACGGCTGGTCTTCGGGCAGGAGCCCGAGGAGCTCGTGCGCGGCGCCGACGTCGTCTACACCGATGCCTGGACCTCGATGGGACAGGAAGCGGAGACGGAGGCCCGACGCGACGCGTTCGCCGCCTACCGCATCGACGACGAGCTCATGGACGCCGCCGGGCCCGACGCGGTCGCGATGCACTGCCTGCCGGCCCACCGCGGCGAGGAGATCACCTCGTCGGTGATGGACGGGCCGCGCAGCCTCATCTTCGAGCAGTCCGAGAACCGCCTCCACGTGCAGAAGGCGCTCCTCGTCGAGCTGATCGGGACGGCATGACCGAGGCCCTCTACGAGCAGTACAAGGACGCGCTCCGGCGCGGGCACGTCGCCAACCAGCGGGGGCGGCTCGACGAGGCGCTCGACGCGTACGGTGAGGCCGCCCGGGTCGCCCCCGATCGGCCGTTGCCGTTCGTGGGCATCGGGCACGTCCTCATCCGCCTCGGCAAGCCCACCGAGGCCCTCTCCGCGTTCGACCTCGCGCTCGAGCGCTCGGCTGCGGACGACGCCGCGCTGAAGGGCAGGGCCGATGCCCTCCTCGCGCTCGGCGACCGCGTCCGGGCCGCGGCCACCCTCGATCGGATGGCTGCCCTCGCCGATGCCGGGGGCCGGCCCGGCGACGCGCTCGACCTCGCCGCCCGGGCCCTCGATCTCGCCGAATCGCGCAGCCGGCGTGCCGCGCTCCAGGCGATGCTGGACCGCATCGAGGCCGACCCGCCCGCCGCCGATGCGGTCGCCGACGCCATCGGCCGGGTCAGGATCCTGCTGGCGGGGCCGATCGGGCCCGAGGCGCCCCCGCCACCGCCCCCGTTCGATCCGGTCGCCGCCATGCTCGCCGTCGAGGAGGCCGCCGCGACGCGCGACCCCGACGCGACCCGCGAGGCTGCCTTGACCGCCGCGCGGGGCTATCGCGGCGGTGGGCAGCCGCACGCGGCCATCGACGTCTGCTACCAGGCGCTCGCGACCTGCCCGGCCGACCCCGATCTGCACCTCACGCTGGCCGAGCTCTACCTCGATCAGGGCTGGCGGGCGGTCGCGGCCGACAAGCTCGTGCTCCTGTCCCGTCTCGTCGACCTCGCCGCCGACACCGCCACGCGAGAGCGGCTGTGCGACGTGGCCACGCGCGTCACCGACGACACGCGCCTGGAGGCCATCTGCGCCTGAACCGGGGCCGTCGCCGCGGTCCGGGGGGTGCGCGATGCTACACTCGGCGCCACGATGTCGGATCTCCTCGGATCGATCCTCGAACAGGTTCGCCTGACGACCATCGTCGACATCGGGATCACCTCCCTCCTGATCTACTGGCTGTTCAGCCTCATCCGCGGGACGCGGGCGGTGCGTCTGGTGATCGGGGTCAGCGTGCTGATCGTCGTCTACGTGCTGGCGGTCGCGTTCGGGCTGGAGCTGCTGACGCGGATCCTGCAGGGCGGCGCCGTCGTGGGCCTGTTCGCCTTGGTCGTGATCTTCCAGCCGGAGATCCGCCGTGCGCTCGAACGGATCGGACGCGTCGGGTCGTTCGGCTGGGTGCTGCCGGGTGCCGATTCGCGGGCGGTCGACCACGTCGCGAGCGTCGTGGCCCGGGCGGCCGCGGAGCTCTCCGCGGAGGGGCACGGGGCGTTGATCGTGCTGGAGCGCGAGACGGGTCTCGAAGACACCGCCGAGACCGGCGTGATGATCCACGGCGACGTCTCGGCAGACCTGATCCGGACGATCTTCGCGCCACGGACCGCGCTGCATGACGGCGCCGTCATCATCCGTGGCGAGACGATCCTGGCCGCGGGCGTGCTCCTGCCGCTGGCCGAGACGACGGTCCAGGCGGAGCGCTTCGGGACCCGTCACCGGGCGGCCCTCGGCATCGCAGAGCAGACCGACGCGATCGTCGTCGTCGTCTCCGAGGAGAACGGCCAGATCAGCCTCGTGGAGCGTGCCCGCATCGTGCGCAACCTGAACGAAGCGCAGCTCGCCCGGACCATCCGGCAGCTCCTCGATCCGTCCCATGGCCGTCGTCGCCGGGCACTGAGCGCCTGGCGGTCCGCGCCGGAGCCCACATCGACCTCGGCGGTACGAGCCCCGCGGTGACCCGAGCGCTCGGGGTCCTCGTGCACAACTGGCCCCTCAAACTCGCGGCGATCGGTCTCGCCACGCTGCTGTACGGGGGTCTCGTGCTGTCGCAGAGCTCCGCCACGCTGACCGATGTCGTCCCCGTCGGGGTCCGCGAGCAGCCGCCAGGCACGTTCCTGCGGACCAACATCCGACCCGTGACCGAGATCCGCTACTTCACGCCGGCCAACGTCCGGCCGATCGCGGCGGACTTCGAGGCCTGGGTCGATCTCAGCGATGTGCAGCCCGACGCCGGGCCGCAGAGCGTGCCGGTCCAGCTGCGCTCGATCGATCCGCGCGTCCGGGTGCTTGGGTTCGAGCCCCAGAACGTCACCGTCGAGCTCGATCGCCTGGGCGAGAAGACGGTGCCGGTGCAGATCGATCGCGGGGATGCCCCGGCGAACATGACCGTCGGCACGGAGACCGTCGACCCGGCCGAGGTGCGCGTGATCGGGCCGTCGTCGGCGCTGGAACGGGTCGTCGCCGCCCGCGCGAGCGTGATCATCCAGACGTCCGGCATCGATGTCGACCAGGACGTCGAGCTGGTGCCGATCGACCGCGTCGGCGACGCCGTCCCGCAGGTCGACGTCGACCCGGCGACCGCGCACGTGACGATCCAGGTCATCTCGAACTTGCAGTCGAAGACGCTCGCCGTGCGGCCGCTGACGACGGGCTCTCCGGCGGCCGGTTTCGAAGTCGCAGGCGCGACGGCCGACCCGGCGCTGATCACGCTGCAGGGCGATGCGGACGAGCTGGAGCCGCTGGAGTTCGTCGACACCGAGGCCATCCCGGTGGGCGGCTTCGCCGACTCGCGCACGGTCGAGGTCGGCCTTGTGCTCCCCGACGGGGTCACCGCGCTCGACGCGCAGACCGTGACGGTCCGGATCACGGTCCGGGCGGTCACCGTGACGCGGAACTTCGAGGTCGGCCTGCGCGCGGTCGGCGTCCAGCCCGGGTTCGAGTACCAGGTCGGGCTCGATCGGCTGTTGCTCACGGTCGGCGGTAGCCCCCTCGACCTCGACCGGATCGTCGGCGCGACGCTCGCTGCCGAGCTCGACGTATCAGGGCTCGGACCGGGCACGACCGACGTCGTCGTGGCCGCGACACTGCCGTCCGGGGTGACGCTCGTGGCCGCCAGTCCGCCGCGGGTCCCGGTGACGGTGACCGCCCGCTCGACACCCGCTCCCTGAGCCGATGGGACGACTGTTCGGCACGGATGGCATCCGTGGCGTGGCCAACGTCGACCTCCGCCCGACGACCGCGTACGCGCTGGGCCGCGCGACCGCGAAGCGCCTGGCCGAGCCGGGCGCCGCGATCGTGGTCGGCCAGGACACGCGTCGATCGGGCGACATGTTCGTGGCCGCGATCGTCGCGGGTGCCACGAGCCTCGGGGTCGATGTCCACGTCGTCGGCGTGGTCCCGACCCCGGCCCTCGCCTACCTCGCGCGATCCGGCCCGTACCGCGCCGGGATCATGGTCTCGGCCTCCCACAACCCGGCCGACGACAACGGTCTCAAGGTGCTCGATGCCGACGGCCTCAAGCTCGATGACGCGATCGAGGACGAGCTCGAGGACCTCATCTGGCGCGAGGCCGAGCTGGGCGGGGCCGGCAATGCCGCGATCGGCCGGCAGATCGGGGCGGCGGCGTCGCTCGATACCTACCTGGACCATCGCCGCGGACTGGCCGGCTCGATCGACGCGAGCGGCCTGCACCTCGTCCTCGACGGTGCGAACGGGTCCGGCGGCGCGGCGGGACGGACGATCCTCGAGGCCACGGGCGCCCGCGTGGAGGCGATCCACGTCGAACCGGACGGCACGAACATCAACGTCGATTGCGGTGCCACCTCGCCGGCGTCCCTCGCGACGGCGGTGGTCGACCGGGGCGCCGATGTCGGCTTCGCGCTCGACGGCGATGCCGACCGGCTCATCGCCGTGGACGGCGAGGGCCGGATCGTCGATGGCGACCAGGTCCTGGGCATCCTGGCGCTCGACCGACTGGATCGGGGCGCGCTATCGGGCGGTCTCGTGGTCTCGGTGCTGTCGAACGGCGGTCTGCAGGGTGCGGTCGAGGCCGCCGGGGGCGAGGTCGTCCGGACGCCGGTCGGCGACAAGTACATCCTCGAGGGGATGCAGGTGTCGGGCGCGATGCTCGGCGGCGAGAAGTCGGGCCACGTCATCGTGCTCGAGCACACGACATCGGGCGACGGCATCGTCACTGCGCTCGAGGTCCTGCGCGTGATGACCAAACGCAACGCGTCGCTCGCGACACTGGCCGCGGCGATCCCGCTCCTCCCGCAGCAACAGCGGGCGGTCAAGGCTCGTCACAAGGACCAGTGGGAGGGTGACCCGACCCTGCTGCGGGCCATCGCCGACGCGACGGCCCGCCTCGGTGAGGGTGGACGCGTCCTCGTCCGGCCGTCCGGCACGGAGCCGGCCCTGCGAGTGATGGTCGAAGGCCCGGATGAGGCGCTCGTCACGGAGCTGGCCGACTCGCTCGCGACCCTCGCGAGCGAGCGTCTAAACTGACGGGCCGCTAGCGGAGAACAGTCAGCGAATGTGCGGCATCGTCGGATACACCGGTCCTCGCGAGGCGGGCCCGATCCTCATCGAGGGCCTGAAGCGCCTCGAGTACCGCGGCTACGACTCCGCCGGGATCGCGCTCGTCGACGAGGAAGGGCACCTCTTCGTCGAGAAGAAGGCCGGGAAGCTCTCGAACCTCGAGACGGCGCTGAACGGCCGGACGCCGCATGCCGCGCTGGGGCTCGCCCACACGCGCTGGGCGACCCACGGCCGGCCGAACGACCTCAACGCGCATCCCCACCAGGACTGCACCGGCGACATCACGGTGATCCACAACGGGATCATCGAGAACTTCCGCGAGCTCCGGGACGGGCTGGAGGCCCGCGGTCACACGCTGACGTCCGAGACCGATACCGAGGCGATCGCGCACCTCGTGGAGGAGGCGTACGAGGGCGACCTCGCCGACGCCGTCCGGGCGACGCTTCGGCAGCTCGAGGGCGCGTACGCGCTCGCAGTCATGCACAAGGGCGAGGTCAGCCGGCTCATCGGTGCCCGCAAGGACGTGCCGCTGATCGTCGGGCTCAATGGTGAGGAGGGGTTCATCGCCAGCGACGTCGCCGCGATCCTCGCGCACACCGACCGGGTCGTCTTCCTCCAGGAAGGCGACGTCGCGGACCTGCGGCCGTCGGGGGTGACGATCACGGATCTCGACGGGGCACCGCTCGAGCGCGAGGTCACGACCATCGACTGGACGCCCGAGGCCGCCGAGAAGGGCGGCTACGAGCACTTCATGCTCAAGGAGATCCACGAGCAGCCCGATTCGCTGCGCCAGGCCATCACCGGGCGGGTGACGCGCGAAGACCACATCTGGCTCGAGGAGCTCGAGGGGTTCGCGGAGGTCCTGGCCCGTATCGATCGGGTCGAGCTGATCGCCTGCGGGACGGCGTACTACGCCTCGCTCGTCGGGGCGGCCGCGATCCAGGACTGGATCGGGATCCCGGCACGCGCGACGGTCGGATCGGAGTTCCGCTACAGCCCGCCGCCGATCGACGATCGCACGCTCGTGATCGCGGTCACCCAGTCCGGCGAGACTGCCGACACCATCGCGCCGACCCGGCTCGCCAAGGAGCGTGGCGCGCCGGTCATCGCGGTCACGAACACCGTCGGGAGTGCCATCACCCGCGAGGCGCACCGGGTGCTCTTCCTCCAGGCCGGCCCGGAGATCGCCGTGGCGGCGTCGAAGACGTTCGTCGCCCAGGTCACGACCCTCGTCATCCTGGCGGCCGCTATCGCCAAGTCGCGCGGGTGCCTCGGTCTCGAGCAGGAGCAGGAGCTCGGCGCGGCGCTCCACGCGTTGCCCGGTGCTGCCGCCAGGGCGCTCGAGAACGCGTCGGACGCGCGCGACCTCGCCCGTCGGTACGTCAACTCTCGTGGCTTCATGTTCGTCGGACGCGGATACACCTACCCGACCGCGCTCGAGGGCGCGCTCAAGCTCAAGGAGGTCAGCTACGTCCACGCCGAGGGCTATGCCGCCGGCGAGATGAAGCACGGCCCGATCTCGCTGCTCGACGCGGAGTGCCCGCTCGTGGCGGTCGCGACGCGCTCGTCGGTGTACGACAAGCTCGTCTCCAACGTCATGGAGGGACGCGCCCGGGACGCGCGGGTCATCGCCGTCGCGACCGAGGGCGACCCGCAGATCGAGCGCTTCGCCGACGACATCTGCTGGGTGCCCGACACGCACGAGGCGCTCAGCCCGGTGCTGGCGATCATCCCCCTCCAGCTGTTCGCGTACCACGTCGCGATCGCCCGCGGGACGGATGTCGACCAGCCGCGCAACCTCGCGAAATCGGTGACGGTGGAGTAGGGCATGGGTCGCCGGGATCCCGCCGCGGCCCGCTCCGAAGGTCGCGGCGACGCTCCTGCGAGCCATCGACCTGAGGACTCCCTCGACCCGGCGCTCGCCGGGATCACCGAGCTCGGCATCGACATCATCAAGGTCGAGCGCATCCGCGCCTCGCTCGAGCGTTTCGGCGCACGCTTCTCGAACCGCGTCCTGACCCCGTCCGAGCAACGCTACGTCCGGGACCGGCCCGAGACGATGGCTGGCCGCTGGGCAGCCAAGGAGGCCGTCTCCAAGGTGCTCGGGCTGGGCGTGCGCGGCATCGGCTGGCGGGACATCGAGATCGAGCGCCTGCCGACCGGCCAGCCGGCAGTCCGCCTGCACGGTCGCGCGGCCGCCCGCGCGGCGCAGCTCGGGATGGGCCGCATCGCGGTCACCATCAGCCACGAGGCCGACTACGCGGTCGCCATGGCGTTCGGCATCCGCACGGCCGGGGGGCGCTACCTGTTCCCGCCCGATATCGAGGATCGGCTCGACGATCGGGAGCGGCGCATCCTCGCCCGTATCGAGCGTCTGCGCACGATGGCCGAGTCGAACGGTGCCGCGGCGCTCGCCTCGGATGCGCCGGACGTCGGGGAGGGGCGCGATGCCTGAACGGCGGGCGATGGGCTTCGGGCAGCGCCATCCCGACGCGGCGGCACCGAGCGCGGTGAAGGATGAGCGCCCGTGGCCGGAGGGCGTGCCGAAGCTCGATGAGGACGCGGCGATCGCGCTCCTGCCGAAGCGCCCAGCGCGAGGTCACAAGGGCACGTTCGGGAAGCTGCTCGCGATCTGCGGTTCGCTCGACTACGCCGGCGCGGCGCTGCTCGTGTGCCGCGCCGCCGGGCGGACCGGCGTCGGCCTGGTCACGCTGGCCGTGCCCGAGAGCCTCCAGCCGCTGTTCGCGGCCAAGGTCGTCGAGGCGACGACGATGGCCCTCCCGGAGGACGACGTCGAGGAGGTCGACCCGGAGCCCGCCCTGGCGCGCATCCTCGACCACGACCACGATGCGCTGGTGGTCGGCTCGGGTCTCCGGCCGGGCCTGGCGACCGCCGAGCTCGTCCGCGAGCTCATCGACTCGGGCGGGGAGGAGCGACCGCCGCTCGTGCTCGACGCCGAGGCGCTCCGCTCGTTGGCCTCGATGGACGGCTGGTGGGACGGTGAGCGGCGTGCCGCCGTGCTCACGCCCCACGCCGGCGAGTTCAGCCGGATGCGGGTCGGGAGCGGCATCGCCGCGGACGCCGATGGCGACCTGGTCGAGGACGACCAGGCCCGGGTCACCGCGGCGAAGGACGCGGCCGCGATGTGGCACCAGGTCGTCGTGCTCAAGGGCGCCCGGACCGTGATCGCGGCACCGGGCGGCGAGGTGGTGATGGCGCCGTTCGAGAACCCGGCTCTGGCCAGCGGCGGGACGGGCGACGTGTTGTCGGGCGCGATCGGTGCGCTCCTGGCCCAGGGCCTTGCGCCGTTCGCCGCCGCGCAGCTCGGTGTGTATCTGCACGGGATCGCCGGCGACGGGGCGCGCGAGCGATACGGTGACGCCGGGGTGCTCGCATCCGACCTTCCCGAGGGACTGGCCGTCGCGCGTCGCCGTTTGGCCACCATCGCCGAACGCCAGACGAGCGACAAGCGGCTGGGCTTCCGGGTGCGCGAGCCGGCGGAGCCCGGAGGGGAGGCGGACGCCGCGCGGGCCACCCCGCAACCATGACCGCGACCTCGCCCTGCGTGGCGGGTCGATGAGCGTCGTCGCCAGGCAGTCGATCGAGTCGCGCTTGGTCGAGGCCGGCCTGCCGCCGCTGCCGCGGATGGCATGGCTCGAGATCGACCTCGACGCCCTGCGTGGGAACCTCGCGGCGCTGCGGGCCCTCGCCGGCGACGTCCCCGTCCATCCGGTGGTCAAGGCCGACGCCTACGGCCACGGCGCGATCCCGATCTCGCGCGCGCTGGAGGACGCCGGAGCCGAGGGACTCAGCGTCGCCACCATGGACGAGGCCCTCGAGCTGCGCCAGGCCGGTATCGGCTTGCCGATCCGGGTGCTGTACCCGATCCCGCCAGAGCAGGTGCCGGCGGCGATCGATGCCGCGATCACCGTCGCGGTCGGCGATGCCTCGACGCTCGACGCACTGCTCGCGGCCGCTCGGGCCGCCGGTGGGCGCGACGCCGACGAGGAGCTGCTCGTCGAGATCGAGGTGGAGACCGGCCTGGGTCGGGGCGGCAGTGCGCCCGACGAGGTGGCCGATCTGGTCGAGCGCATCGAGGCGTCACCGGCCGTGCGCCTGACGGGGATCTGGACGCATCTCCAGGCCAGCGAGGACGCCGCACGCACCGCGGGCCAGCTCGAGCGGTTCGAGATCGCGTCGGCCGCGATCGAGGCGATCGGCCGTCAGGTGCCGACCCGGCACGTCGCCGCGAGCGGCGGTCTCCTGACCGGCGTCGGCGCGTTCGACGGCGTCCGCCCCGGACTGTCGACCTACGGCATCCTGCCGGACGAGCTGGACGACGCGTCGAGCCATCCGTCGGCCGGCGGGTTCAGACCGGTGATGTCGCTCCATGCCCGACCGATCCGCGTCGCGGACCTCCCGTCGGGTCACGGCGTCAGCTATGGCCCGTCGTTCACGACGACGCGACCCAGCCGGATCGCGACGCTCCCCCTAGGCTACGGCGACGGCTTCGCCCGGGCGCTGGCGAACCGTGCCGAGGCCCTCGTCCGCGGCCGCCGCGTGCCCCAGGTGGGCAACGTCACGATGGACGCGATCATGATCGACGTGACCGACGTGCCCGGTGCCCCGATCGATCTCGACGACGAGTTCGTCCTGCTCGGCGAACAGGGCGGCGAGCGCATCACCGCGCTGGACCTGGCGCAGCAGCGCACCACCAACACGTGGGAGGTGGTGACCTCGATGTCCGGGCGTCTGGCCCGGGTGTACCATGCCGCGACCGGAGGGGTTGTGGGCGTGCGGACGCTCACGCGGTGGAGAGGGTAGTTGGCACGCATCGAGCTGTGGAACGGGGACATCTGCGACCTCGAGGTCGACGCGATCGTCAACCCAGCGAGTGTGTCGCTGTGGATGTCGACTGGTGTCGCGGGGGCGATCAAGCGCGCCGGCGGTGACGCGATCGAGTTCGCGGCCGTCCGTCAGGCCCCGGTGCCCCTCGGTGAGTCGATCGTCACGCCGGGCGGCACGCTCGCCGCGAAGGCCGTGATCCACGCCGTCTCGTTGGATCGGGAGCGCCGCACGAGCGCTTCGGTCATCGAGGCGGCCGTCCGCAGCGCGATGGCCCGCGCGCGGGAGATCGGCGCCACCAGCATCGCCTTCCCCGCGCTCGGGACCGGTGTCGGCGGCTTCCCACTCGACGAGGCCGCGCGGGTCACGATCGACACCGTGCGCGACGAGCTGGCGCGCTCCCCGGACGTCGAACACGTGACCTTCGCGCTCCGCGGCGCGGCGGCGTACCGGGCCTTCGAGACCGCCATCGGGAGTGGGACCGCGGCGTATCGCGCCGCAGGTGCCGCGTGATGAGCTTCCCGATCGAGCCGAGCGAGGAGCAGCGCAACGAGCTCGTGGAACAGGTCGCCCGTGAGATCCAGCTGCGCGGCCTGACCTCCTCGGCCGTCCACTTCCTCGAGGCGAGTCGGCCGTACCGGGCGCTTGGCGCGAACGCGATGCTGTTCTTCGACCCGGTCCTGCGTGGCGTGTTCGGCGGCGACCTGGCGTCCGCGAGTGAGATCCTCGCCGACGACACCGGCATCGAGCTGCTGATCGCCCGGCTCGAGGAGCTCGACGACGAGCTCGTCTGGGACGGCTGACGGGCTCGGACCCCCTCGTCGGAACGGCCGATGGCGCCGAGTCCGGGTAGCATCTGACGGTGACGACGCAGCCCCACGCCTTCCTCACGATCGATCATGGGTCGGCGACCGTCTCCGTGGCGCTGATCGGCCGCGCCGGCGGCGCGTGGCGGCTCATCGGCAGCCTGTCGATCCCGACCGGAGCCGATCTCGACCGCGCGATCGATCTCCTGATCGCGCGAGCCGCCGAGGCCGATCCGATCGTCGCGGATGCGCTCGGCATCATCGATCTCGACCGGTCGGAGCGGCCCATCCTCGAGGTCCGCAGCCGTCGGCCGCGGCGCATCGCCGTCGTCGCGGGCTCCGAGCGCACACTCGGCGGGCTGGTGGCCACCGCCGGCCGCAGCGGCTGGCGTCCGACCGGGGCGAGTGCCGAATCGACCGATCCGCTGGCCATGACCCGGCTGCTGCTCGACCGGACGATCGAGGCGATCGTCGTCGGGGCCGGTGATCCGCCACGCGCGGATGAACGGGGCGGGATGCGCGAGCTGGCGACGCTGGTCGCGGCCGTGGCCACGCGACGGCCGGAGGTCCCGATCGTCCTCTCGGGCTCGATGTCGGAAACCCTCGACGTGTTCGGGGACGTCAGCGCGCGCCAGGGTGAGGTCGTGCTGGCGCCGGCGGTCCGACGGACGGGCGGCAGCGTCGATCCCGACGCCAACGACCCGCTCGCCGACCTGCTGCTCGAGCTGGCCCTGCCGGCCGACGATCCGCGACGGGCGCTCGGCACCGGCACGCGGACGCTGGCCGAGCTGCTCGACCGGCGGGTCGAGGCGATCATGCTCGGCCACGATGCGGCGGCCCGCGCGGTGGCGGTGCCAGGGTCGGGCGGCCACGCGTCCACCGTGCGCCTGGCGGTGGTTCCGGAGGCCGCGGTAGCGCCGGACGAGCCCGATGACGCCGTCGTGGACGGCGTCCTGGCATGGACGACCGCCCCGACCGATCGACACCGGTTGCGCGACCGGCTCCGCGAGCTGCGGATCGCGCCGTGGTCGGATGCGGCCGGCGACGGTGCCGCGGTCCGGATGGCGGCCGCACGCGCCGCGCTGACCCGCCTCGCCAGCGCGACGAGCCACTTCGATGCCGGACCCGTGCCCGACCTGGTCGTCGTGGCGAGCGGCGTGTGGACGTCGGTCCCGGCGCCGGCGGTGGCGCTGGCACACATCGACGTGCTGCGGCGTCCGGGGGCCAGCCAGTACGCGCTCGACCACGCGCGGCTCCTCGGCCCGCTGGGAGCGATCCCCGATGCCGGCGAGCGACGGGTGCTCCTGATGGACCTCGTCGATGACCTGCTCGCCCCCCTGGGAAGCGTGGTCACGCCGGCCGGTCTCCGGGCGGGGAGGACGATCGGCAGCGTGACCGTGCACGCGCCCGACGGCACGAACGAGCTGGAGCTGTCGCCCGGTGGCCTCGAGCTCGTCGACCTGCCGCCGGGCTCCACGGCGGTGGCCGAGTTCAAGTTCCGCGATCGCGTGCGCCTGGGCGGGCGCGGGCGCCATTTCGCGATCGACGTCGCGGGCGGGCTCGGCGGCCTCATGGTCGACCTGCGCGACGTCCCGCTGCGGCTCCCCGATCGGGCCGATCGACGACGCGACCTCCTGGCCGCGTGGCAGGCGTCGATGTGGGCGGGGTCCGAGGGATGACCGAGGACCGCAACGGGCACGGCCCGGGGGACGCGCCGGACGCCGGCCACGTCGCCGTGGCGGCAGCCGACCCGGGACCACCCGCCGAGCCGCGCACGGACCTCGGTCTCGTCCGGATGCGGCGGCTGCTCGAGGGGCCGGTCGAGGTCACGTTCCCGCTCGCGCCCGGCGATCGGGCGCTGGTGGCGGCGGGCGAGTCGGTGGTGCCGGGCGCCCCGATCATCGAGCGCGTCCGCGACACCCGGCTGACCGACGTCGTCGTCGCCGAGTCCTCCGCGCCTCAGCCGGGCGGTCACATCCCGGACGGCGAGCTGCTGTTCCGATGGAAGGGTCGCTGGCGCGTCGCGTCAGGCGAGGTGACCGAGCCTCTCGACAGCCCGGTCGCCGGGATCGTCAAGGAGGTCCGTTCCGGGAGTGGGGTCGTGGTCCGCGCCACCGGCCGCGGGCTGCGCGGGATCGTCGCCCTGGGCGGTCCGACCCGCGGCAAGCTGCACGTCGCCTCCTGGGTCGAGGGCGAGCTGCGGAGCGGCGCAGTCGACGTCGGCCTGGCCGGGCGGATCCTCGTCGTCGGCTCGCGGATCGACGCGGAGACGCTGACCCGTGCCCGGGCGATGGGCGTGCGCGGGATCATCGTCGCCGGGCTCGCCAGCAAGGAGCGTCGCGACTTCCTGGCGTCGGAGAGCCGCCAGCGGGCGGCCCTCCACCGGCTGCCGCCGTTCGCCGTCCTCGTGCTCGAGGGCGCCGTCAGGCGTCCTCTGGCCGCTCCGGTCATGGACATCCTCGACGCGCTCGAGGGGCAGGACGTGGCCATCGTGGCCGACCCGCCGATGCTCATCTTCGATGCGCCCGAACTGGAGGTCCCGGAACCGCGGCCGGATCACATCCGCATCCGGTCCGGAGCGCTCACCGGTCGGGAGGGCACGTGGGCCGGTCTCGTCGGCCCGCGGCGGTTCCCGGGCGGGGTGCACCTGGAGGCCGGCACGGTCCGGTTCGACGACGGCTCGGTCGTGGCCGTCCCGCTCGGCGACCTGGAGCGCTTCGGGTGAGCGGCACCCTGGCCCCGAACGTCGAGCGACGCACCATCATCTCGCTCGATCCCGACTCGACGACTCGTCTCGGGCGTGCCCTCGGCGAGGTCGCGCGAGCCGGCGACCTGCTCTGCCTCTGGGGCGACCTCGGAGCTGGCAAGACCCACCTGGCCAAGGCCATCGGCGCCGGTCTCGGCGTCACCGACACCATCGCCTCGCCGAGCTTCATCCTCATGGCCGAGTACGACGGCCGGCTGCCGCTGTTCCACATCGACCCATACCGCCTCCTCAGCGCCGAGGACGCCCTGGCCGGCGGCCTGATCGACGAGCGCCAGGCCGGGGGCGTCACGCTGGTCGAGTGGCCGGAGCGCCTCGGCGACGCGCTGCCGATCGATCGCCTCGACGTGCGCATCGACGGCACGGGCGACGATCCGCGCACGATCACGCTGATCGCCTGGACGGAGCGGTACCGGCGCTACCTCGAGGC
>DATBMM010000027.1:0-5776 GCA_036554825.1 Candidatus Limnocylindrales bacterium | reverse complement strand
GTGCCCGTCACGCCGGCCTGCAGGTTCGCCCAGTAGGTCGGGAAGTCGTTGCCGATCGGCATGACGGCGCCGAGCCCGGTCACGACGGCGCGCCGCGCAGGATCTCGTTCAGGCATCGGCTCGGATTGTAGGGAGTGCGGCTCCGACAGAGGGCGCGAGCGGGTCGGCGCGAGGCCCGGGAGGTCGTCGCTCGGTCATCGCTTCGATTTCGAAGATCCCGCGCGATGGCCCGGCCGCCTCCACGCACGAACCTTCGATCTCGAAGGACCTTCGGAGCGGATGGCCCCCGGCTCGCCACCCACGAGGTCCGTCAATCCCCGTCGTAGCGCTTGAAGATGACCGCGCCGTTGTGACCGCCAAGGCCGATGTTGTTCGAGAGCGCATAGCGGATCGGCAGGGGGACGGTCTCGGCCGGCACCCACAGGTCGCACTCGGGGTCGAAGTCGCGGTAGTTGAGGGTGCCCGGGGCGCACTGCTCGGCGACCGACATGACGGTCGCGAACGCCTCGAACGCGCCCGCGGCACCCATCATGTGGCCGGTCATCGACTTGGTCGCGCTGATCGCGATCGACTTGGCATCGCGCGACGCACGCGACCCGAACGTCGTCCAGATCGCCTCGGCCTCGCGCTTGTCCCCGAGCGGGGTCGACGTGCCGTGGGGGTTGATCAGGTCCACCTCGTCGGCCGGGACGCCCCGCCGCTCGAGGGCCATCTGCATCGCGCGCGCCGAACCGACGCCGGCGTCGATCGGCTGGACCATGTCCCAGCCGTCCGCCGCCGACCCATACCCGACGACCTCGGCATAGATCTTCGCGCCGCGCGCCTTGGCGACCTCGAGGTCCTCGAGGAACAGCGACCCGGCGCCCTCGCCGAGGACGAACCCGTCGCGCGTCGCATCGAAGGGTCGTGACACGGTCTCGGGTTCCTCACCGGGCCGAGGCAGGCCCATCCCGCGCATGTTCGAGAAGCCGGCGTGGGCGACCTCGAGCAGCGGCGCCTCGGTCGAGCCGCTGATCACCGCCACGCAATCGCCGCGGCGGATGGCCTCGGCCGCCTCGCCGACGTTGTGCGTGCCGGTCGCGCAGGCCGACACCATGCAAACGTTGTGCCCGATGGCGCCCGTCTCGATCGCGATCATCCCCGAACAGCTGTCGACGAGCGCATTCGCGATGAACGTCGGGGCGACGGTCCGGTTGCCCTTTTCGTGGAGGGACACGTAGTTGTCGATCATGAGCTGCTGGCCGCCGGCGCCCGAGCCGAAGACCACGCCGACCTCGGTCCGGTTCTCGTCGGTCAGGTCGAATCCGGAGTCGGCCAGGGCCTGCTTCGCCGCGGCGACCCCGAAGTGCATGCTGGTCTCGCTCCGCCGGGCGGCCTTCGGGTCCATCCACGCCTTCGCGTCGAAATCGTGGACCTCGCCCGCGACCTTGGCCTCGTACGGTTCCGTATCGAAGTAGGTGATCGGGCCGAGGCCCGATACGCCGTTGACGAGGTTGGACCAGGCGGTGTCCTTGTCGTTGCCGACGGGGCTGATGACCCCGAGGCCGGTGACGACGACGCGGCGGTCGTAGTCGGGTCGACGCATGTGGTTCGTGTCCTCCAGGGAGTGGACGATCAGGCCGCGACGGCGGCCAGGTCGAGGAGTCGGTCGTGGGTGGCTGGATCGTCGGCGGACAGGATCTCCGCCTCCGGCGCGATGCGTTTGATGAGTCCGCTCAGGACCTTGCCCGGGCCGACCTCGACGAAGGTCGTGACCCCGGCCGCGGTCATGCGCTCGACCGCGGCGACCCAGTCGACGCCGGCCGTGAGGTGCTCGACGAGCTCGGTACGCGCACCGTCGGCGGTCGTGATCGGCCGGGCGTCCACGTTGGCGAGCAGTGGGATGACGGGGTCCGCGACGTCGACGCCGGCAAGCGTCTCGCGCATCCCGTCGGCCGCCTCGGCCATCAGCGGCGAGTGGGCGGCGACGCTGACGGGCAGGACGATCGCGCGCTTGGCGCCCAGCTGGCGGGCGGTCTCGGCACCCGCCTCGATCGCGGCGCGCTCACCGGACACGACGACCTGGCCCGGCGCGTTCCGATTGGCGACCACGAACGTGCCGTGCGCGGCAGCCGCCGACAGCAGCTCGGGAAGTCGGGCGTCGTCGAGGCCGATCAACGCGGCCATCGCACCGTCGCGGCCCTGGCCCGAGGCCTGCATCAGCTCGCCACGCCGCCGGACCAGCCGGACGCCGTCCTGGAGCGACAGCACCCTGGCAGCGACGAAGGCCGAGTACTGGCCCATCGAATGGCCGGCGGCGAATGCGGGCACGGGCTCCTCGAACCCGGCGGATGCCCAGCGCTCGCGGAGTGCCTCGAGGATCGCGATCGAGGCAGCCAGCAACGCGGGCTGCGCGTTCTCGGTGAGGTCCAGCTGCTCGGCCGGGCCGTCCCACGCGAGCGCGCTGATGGGGGACGGGAAGGCCTCGTCCGCGGCGGCCCAGACGGCGGCCGCGGCGTGCGAGGACGTGGCGAGATCCCGGCCCATGCCCACCGATTGCGAGCCCTGGCCGGGGAACACGTAGGCGATGGAAGGCATCCGCACGAGCCTACGGGCGACGGTTGCCGGAGACCCGGATTCGCGTGCATGCTTGCATGTATGGCCGACACCCGCCTCGTCCGCGCGACGACCCGACCCGCGCCTCGACGTGCCATCGCACAGCGCTTCGAGGCGGACCTCTCGGCACATGTCCTCGCCGCCGGCACGCGCCTCCCGAACGTCCGCCAGATCAGCGAGCGGGTGGCGATGGGTCGCGCGCTCTGGCGTGAGCTGGTCATCGGGTTCGCGAGCCAGCTCGGGGAGCTGCGGCTGGGCTTCACACAGCTCGCCGCCCTGTATGTCCTCGCGGACGACAGCACGCTGACGATCGGCGAGCTGGCGGAGTCGATCAATCGCTCGCCGTCGGCGACCAGCCGGCTCATCGATGGGCTGGTCAAGCGTCGGCTGGTCGAGCGCCAGGCAGAGGAGGAGGACCGTCGCCAGAAGGTGCTCCGGCTCACGCCGCGCGGCCACGCCATCCTGCGCGTCGTCGACCGGGCCCGCGCCGAGCAGTTCCTGTCCGCCGTCCGACCGCTGCCGACGCCGGAGCGCTCGATCGTCGCGATGGGTGTCGCGGCGCTGGCGACGCATGCCATCAGCCGGCGCGGACGGTTGATCCGCGCGAGACGCGAACCCGGGACGTAGCGACGCGGGCGGCTCGCTACGCTAGCGGCAGGAGGTAGCGATGTTCCAGTACGGGCAGGTTTCGAACGCCCTCTTCCGGATCGAGCACCGGCACAACGACGGGACGTGGTCGACGCTGGAGCCGGCCGACCCCCATGAGCCCGAGGACCCCGAACGGGATTGGGCGAAGGGCCACATCTACGTCTGCCGGAAGTGCAACGAGGTGGTCCGCATCGCGGACGACGCAGGCGAGGACGCGACCGAGGCTGGCTGACCGAGCCCTCACCTCGTCCTCACGCACGGTCAGCGCCGTCAGGCGCAGAAGCGGCGCACCACGTCGTACAGGACCGGTAGACCGAATCGCAGCGCGTCGAGCGAGATCCGCTCGTCGACGCCGTGGAAGCGCTCGAGGAAGCGCTCGTCGGGCTCGAGGCGGAACGGGGAGAAGCCGTAGGTCGGGGTGCCGACCATGGCCGTCGCCTTGGCGTCGGTCGCGAACGGCGCCATGACCGGTAGCGCGATGCCGTCGGGATCATGGTCGCGGAGCGTCTCGACGAGGGTGTCCCAGAACGGTCCGTCGGCGGGGGATTCGACCGGCTCGCCGATCGCCAGCCGCTCGATCCGGCAGGCGGGCAGCAGGTCGGGTCCGATGCGCCGCTCGACTTCCGCCCGCATGTCGGCCTCCGTGGTGCCGGGCAGGATCCGGCAGTCGACCTCGATGACGGCGTCACCGGGGATCACGTTGTACTTGACGCCGGCCGTGACCACGTTCGGGCTGAGCGTGTCCCGGATCAGCGCGCGCAGGGCCCTCGCGTACATGGGATCGCACAGGCCGTCGATCGCCCGGTCGATGTCTGCCGACCCGATCTCGCCATCGGCGATCGCGCGCAACGTCCGCCCGGCGTCCGCCGGCAGGGCAGCTGCGGCAGCCTCGAGGAAGCGCGTCATGACCGGCGTGATGCGCACCTCGCCGGGCTCCGCGAGCCGCTCGATGATCCCTGCCGCGAGGACCGCGGCGTTGTCGGCACGGGGCATGGACCCGTGGCCCCAGTTGCCCGTGACGTGGATCCGGTACGGGACGAAGCCCTTCTCGGCGACCTGGATCGGGTAGAGGCGGCGACCCGCCACGGTGACCGACACGCCACCGCACTCGTTGACCGCGCCAGCCGCGCGAAGCCAGTCGGGCCGATGGGCGGCGAACCAGCGCGCCCCGTCGGTCGAGCCCGCCTCCTCGTCCGCCGCGCACGTGAACAGCACGTCACGGTGGAGACCGGGGATCGGATCGGACGCCGGGTCCCGATCGTCCGCCCGGGCCTCGGCCACAAGGCGCTCGATGACGCCGAGTTCGAGGGCGACCATCCCCTTCATGTCGACCGCCCCGCGACCGTAGACGTAGCCGCCGTCGATGTCGGCCCCGAACGGGTCGTGCGACCAGCGCTCGGGCGGCGCCGGGACCACGTCGAGATGCGACAGGAGCAGGAACGGCTCGCCGCCGGTGCCATCGCCGCGCAACCGGACGTGGACGGAGCCGCGACCCGGGACGGGCTCGATCACCTCGGGCGCCAGGCCGAGGTCGCGGAGGTATCCCTCGATGTAGCGCGCCGCGCGCGTCTCGCCGTCCGGCAGCGACGGGTCGGGCGGATTGACGGACGGGATGCGGATGAGGTCCCGCAGCGTCGCGACCACGCGGTCGTGGGCGATCGCCCAGTCGGCGCCCCTCACGGCATCCGAGGGGCGGGTGGGCGCCACGGTCACTGGCCGGCCGGGCCGAGCAGGGCGACGAGCGTGCCGATCACGAAGCCGGACGCCACGATGATCACGACCATCGCGATCAGGATCCGCCACAGCCGCCGCTCCTCCGCCCGGGCCTGGGTGACATCGGGCGCCGTCCCACCCGAGATGTACGGCGCCTTCAACCCCTTCTCCCGTGCCCGACGAGCTCGAGGCGAGTCGTAGGCGTCGGGATCGGGTGGCAGCGGGGGGCTCTCGGGGCGCGGTCCGTCGGCCGTCACCGGCCCATGATGCGCGCTCATCCGAGCGCCTGCCGGAGCGGCTCCGCCACCTCCCGTGCCACCACATCCACACCGTCGGGGCCGTGCCGAGGGCGCAGGTTGATGATCACGTGCGTGGCCCCGCGGCGGACCGCCTCGCGGGCGGCCTCGAGGGCGGTCGCCCGGTCGGCTGGCGTATCGCCCGTCGGGACCTGGGCCCCGAAGTCGAACCCCTCCGCGTCGCGCCCGATGTCCGACAGCCGCTGCAGGATCGCGTCCCGCCCGCGGCTGAAGTCGTCGAGGTCCGTCGACCGGCCGGTGAGGATGTCGACCGCCGGCATCACCCAGCCGTCGGCGACGGCGGCGGTCAGCTCGATGCCGCGTCGCTTGCCGGCGCCGAGCCACAGCCTCGGACCGCCCGGGCTGGACGGCGGCGGCTCATTGGTTGCCTCGACCAGCGGGTAGAACGGGTCGGGTCGGGTGACGCCGGGCGGCGCCGCCGCCCCTGCCGACCACAGCGCCCGCAGCACGTGGACCGCCGATTCGAATCGGTCGAACCGTTCCCGCATGGGCGGCAGCGCGAT
>DATBMM010000326.1:0-4196 GCA_036554825.1 Candidatus Limnocylindrales bacterium | reverse complement strand
TGCTCGCCGATGAGCATCGCCAGGCGGTGCTCATTCGACGTCTCGATCCAGGTGAGGTCACGGCCACGCGCGACGATCGGCGAGCGCTCGACGTACGCCGCGTTCCGGTCGCTGGCCGCGCGCCAGTCGGCGGTGAAGTCCGCCGGCTCCAGCCGGGTGACCGGCCGCCAGCTGTCGCTCACTCCTCTCCGGCCGGGCTGTCCGGGTGCCGCTCGATCTGGTGGAGGCCGAGCTGCTTGATGGTGAACGTGTCCTGGATCGCGAGGTAGCGGGCCGTCTCGGTCTCCGAATCATTGAAATGCTGGTGCCACGCCCAGAGCGGGATCCCGAGGAGGTCGCCCTCCTCCCAATCGACGCGCTGCAGCTCCTCACCGTCGTAGCCCATCATCGTGTGACCAGTGCCCTTGACGATATACAGCACGGCCTCGGTCGTATGGCGATGGTTGACCGACGCCTTGCCGGGCGGCAGCTCGGAGAGGTGGGGCTGGAGCCTGATCGCGCCGGACAGCCGGTAGAAGCGCGCCTTCGTGCCGCGGTACTCGCGGGCGACCAGCTCGGTCGTCTTGAGGTCCTTGACGATCGTCGTCTCGACCGGTGGGTGCTTCTTGTTCCACTGCTCGCGCTGGGTCATCTCGGTGATGGCCGTGCCGCTGAGCGGTTGCTCGTCGCGCGTGATGAGCTTGTTGTCGTCGGTCACGGGGCCTCCTTGAGTGCCGAAGGTCGATCCAGGCAGGGCCGGAGTGAAGACAGTCCATCCACTAGGGGAGACAATAACAAATGCTTTGTAGCCAAGCGACGGACGGCGGCGATATCATGGCGTGGTTACCCAGCGGCAACCCTACCCCCGGATGAGGTCGCCCGTGATCCCGCGTTTCAGCCTCGCGCGTCCGCGCTCCTTGACCGAGGCCTTCGAGGCCTTCGACGCGACTGGCGGCGACGCTGCCTGGCTGGCCGGCGGCACGGAGCTGCTGCAGGTGATGAAGATGGGCCTGGCCCAGTTCGGGACCCTCATCGACATCAAGGCGCTCCCCGAGTTGCGCGGCCTCGATCGCACCGCCGACGGATCGGTACGGATCGGCGCCCTGACGACCCATCGGGAGCTGGAGCGGTCCGCGGTCATCGCCGAGGAGCTGCCGGGGCTGGCCAGACTCGAGGCCCAGGTGGCCAACGTCCGGGTCCGCAATACCGGCACGATCGGCGGCAACCTCGCCTTCGCCGAGCCGCACTCCGATCCGGCCACGTTCTTCCTCGCCTGCGATGCCGTCGTCAGCCTGGCGAGCGCCCGCGGGCGTCGGGAGATGGGTGTCGACGAATTCGTGCAAGGGCCGCTCTTCACGGCCCGCGACCAGGACGAACTCGTCGTCGACATCATCGTCCCGCCTCCTGCCCGGGCGACCGGCCGCGGGTACGACAAGATCGCCTTCTTCGAGCGACCCGCGGCGTCCGTCGCGGTGCGACTGGCCGTCACCGACGGTGCGATCGGTGACGCGACCGTCGCGGTCGGGTCGCTGACCGAGGTCCCGACACTGGTGCCCCGCGCGTCGGCGGCCCTGCGCGGGACCGAGGCGCGGCCCGAGACGCTGTCGACCGCACTGCGGTCGGCGGTCGACGCCTTCGGCGAGCTCGACGTCGTCGCCGACCTCAACGGGTCCGCCGACTACAAGCGCCATCTCGCCGGGATCCTCCTGGGTCGGGCAGCGGAACGCGCCCTCACGGAGGCCCTCGCCCGTGCATGAGACCGTCGACCTGACGTTCGACGTCAACGGCACCGAGCGCACGGTGCAGGTCGAGCCGCGTGAGACCCTCGCCGACGTATTGCGCGAGCGCCTGGCCCTGACCGGCACGAAGGTGTCGTGTGACGCCCAAGTGTGCGGCGCGTGCACCGTGCTGGTCGACGACCTGGCGGTCAGCGCGTGCACCTACCTTGCCGTCGATGCCGACGGGCGACGGGTCCGCACGGTCGAGGGGCTGGCGACGGACGGCCGGCTCGACCGGCTCCAGCAGGCATTCATCGACCACGCGGGGTTCCAGTGCGGGTTCTGCACACCCGGGATGCTCATGGCGGCCACCGCCCTGCTCGAGGACGACCCCCAGCCAGGGCGGGACGCGGTCATCCATGGTCTTGAGGGCAACCTCTGCCGGTGTACGGGGTACGCGCACATCGTCGACGCGGTGTTGGCCGCGGCGGACCGGCCTGCGACGACGGATCGGCCAGGCGCCATGGATCGGTCGGCATCGGCAGACGACGCCGGACCCGCCGCATGAAGCGGGTCATCACGCGCGGCGCGGCGCCGATGCCGATCGGCGAGGCCGTCCCCCGTCGGGATGGCGTCGACAAGGTCACCGGTGCCGGCCGGTTCACGGTCGACCTGGGGATGCCCGGGCTGGCCCACGCCAAGGTGCTGCGCAGCCCGTACCCACACGCCGAGATCCGGTCCATCGATACCGCCGCCGCCAGGCGGCATCCGGGGGTCATCGCGGTGGTCACGGCCGACGACCTGCCCGACGTACACCTCGAGTACGGGCATGCGCTGGCGGATCATCCGCTGATCGCCAAGGGCAAGGTGCGCTTCGCCGGCGAGCCCGTGGTCGGCGTCGTCGCCGAGGACTCCGTGACCGCCGAAGAGGCGCTCCGGCTCATCACCGTGGACTACGCGCCGCTGCCGTTCAGCACGACCCCGGAGGCCTCGCTGGCCGAGGGCGCGCCGATCATCCACGAGACGCCCGGCGAGCAGCGGGCCCATCGCGGCTTCGTCGAGGACATCCAGCGCGACCACCCCAATGTCTGCTCGACCGCGCGCCAGGCATGGGGCGACATCGACGACGCGTTCGCCCGGGCAGACCTCGTCCTTGATGGCGAGTACCGCTATCCCCGCTCCTACGCCTTCGCGATGGAGCCCTACAACGCGATCGCCCGCTGGGCCGAGGGCGAGCTGACCGTGTGGACGTCGGGCCAGCACCCGTACATGGTGCGCGAGGACCTCGCCCACTGCTTCGGCCTGCCCCTCTCGGCGGTCCGGGTCATCGTGCCGTATGTCGGCGGCGGGTATGGCAGCAAGTCGTACACGAAGGTCGAGCCGCTGACAGCCGCCCTCGCCCTGCGCGCCGGCCGGCCGGTGAAGCTCGTGCTGACCATCGACGAGTCGATCCTGACCACCCGCGGCGATGCGGCGACCGTGCGGCTGCGGAGCGCGTTCGACCGCGAGGGCCACCTGCTCGGACGCCAGGCGACGATCGTCCTCGACACCGGCGCCTATGCCGAGAACTCCCCGCTCGTGGGGCGCAAGGCCGCGAACCGCCTCGGCGGGCCGTACCGCATACCGGCCCTCGAGGTGACGTGCACGTCCGTCTACACGAACACGAATCCGGCCAGCTCGTTCCGCGGCTTCGGCGCGCCGCAGGTGACGCTGGCCGGCGAGTCGCAGATGGACGAGGCCGCTGAGCGCCTCGGCATCGACCCGGTCGAGCTCCGGCGGCGCAACGTCCTCCGCCCGGGTGAGCGGCCGTGGAAGACGGCCCGCGGCATCGACGCCGATCTGCTGGCCGATCTCGACCTCGCCAGCGAAGCGCTCGACTGGGGGTCGCCGCTGGCGCCCGGCCGTGGCCGCGCCATCTGCCTCTCCGCATCGGACGCGGGCTCGGAGCCGATGACCTCGTCGATCCTGCGCGTGCACCACGACGGGTCGGTGACGGTCACCTGCGGGAGCACCGAGATGGGTCAGGGGTCATCGACCGTGCTCGCCCAGATGGCAGCCGGCGAGATGGGCGTCGCGCTCGAACGCGTCCACCTGCTCCAGTCCGACACGGCGGCCGTGTCATACGACCGCTCGACCGGAGCGAGCCGCACCACGACGTTGATGGGCCTCGCCATCCAGGCAGCCGCGAAGGATGCCCGTGCCCAGCTGGTCCAGTGGGCGCAGGAGAACCTCGCGCCGGACGGCCCGACCGTCATCGAGGAGCGCGACGGCGTCCATATCGGTGACGCACACCACGACTGGGGCGCGGTCGTCCGATCGTTCTTCGGTGGGTCGGCCGGCGAGGTCGTCGGACGCGGCTACATCCGCCGGCACGGCGCGACCGCCGAGATGCCCCCGTTCTGGGAGATCGGGTGCGTCGGGGTGGAGGTGTCCGTCGACGAATCGACGGGGGTCATCCGGGTCGAGAAGCTCGTCACGGTCGGCGACGTGGGGTGTGCC
>DATBMM010000315.1:0-4397 GCA_036554825.1 Candidatus Limnocylindrales bacterium | reverse complement strand
TGCCCGGCCTGGAATACCGGGAAGCCGCTCAATCCCAAGACCTTCATCATGGGCATCCGGGACATGTCGGTCGAGGCGGAGCACGGCCTCAACCTGATCCCGAACTCGCCGATCGTGCGCGAGGCGTATGGCCTCGACGATGCCCGCCCCGCGGCCACCGAGCTGGCCAAGCCGATCGTCGACGACGCGATCCCCTATGAGGCGGTGTGGGACTGCGTCACCTGCGGCGCCTGCGTCGAGGCGTGCCCGGTGCTCATCGAGCATGTCGACAAGATCGTCGGGCTGCGCCGGAACCTGGTGCTCGAGGAATCGCGCTTCCCGCAGGAGCTGACGGCGGCCTTCCGGTCGATGGAGGGACAGGGCAACCCGTGGGGCCAGCCGGCGTCGCAGCGCATGGACTGGACGAAGCCACTGCCGTTCGACGTCCCGACCGTCGCGTCGCTCGCGTCCGAGGGCGGGCTCGATGCGCTCGAGGCCCTGTACTGGGTCGGCTGCGCCGCGGCGTTCGACCCGCGCAACCAGAAGGTCGCCCGCGCGGTCGCGACCTGTCTCCATGCGGCCGGCGTGCGCTTCGCCGTCCTCGGCCAGGAGGAGTCGTGCACCGGTGATCCCGCCCGGCGGATGGGCAACGACTACGTCTTCCAGATGCTGGCGATGTCGGCCGTGGACACGCTGAACAAGTACCGGATGGGCGAGCGCACGATCGTGACGGCCTGCCCGCACTGCTTCAACACGATCGGCAATGAGTACGGGCAGCTCGGCGGGTCGTTCCGCGTGATCCACCACTCGACGTACCTCGCCGAGCTCGTCGCCTCGGGACGGCTGGCGACGGTCCCCGAGGACGCCGGATCGTCGACCGGCGATCACCGCCCCGGCAGCGTGACCGTCCACGACTCGTGCTATCTCGCGCGCTACAACGGGGTCATCGAGGCGCCACGGTCCGTGCTCGGGGCGGCGGGGGTCAGCGTGACCGAGATGGACAAGAGCGGTCGCAACACGTTCTGCTGCGGCGCCGGTGGCGGGCGGATGTGGATGGAGGAGACGCGCGGGACGCGCATCAACGTCGAGCGCACGCGACAGGTCCTGGAGACGGGCGCCTCGACGGTCGCCACGGCCTGTCCGTTCTGCATGGTGATGATGTCCGACGGCCTCGCCGCCGTCGACGGCGGGTCGGCGGTCAACGCGATGGACATCAGCGAGGTGCTCGCGGCACGGCTGGCGTCAGTCCCTGAGGACCGCCGGCTCCCGGTCGTCTGAGGTGGCCGCCGAACGCTGGGAAGCGCTGGTGACCGACGTCCTGGCGGCCGGGGTCGCGACGTACGGCGATCAGAGCGGGCCGCAACGCGCTTTTGGGGCGACGTCGCTCAAGACGAGCGGGAAGATCTTCGCCATGCTGGTCAAGGATCGGCTCGTCGTGAAGCTCCCCGCCGCCCGGGTAGCGGAGCTGGTGGAGCAAGGTGTCGGTGAGCCGTTCGATCCAGGCCACGGCCGGATCCAGAAAGAATGGGTCTCGGTGATCGGGTCGGATGCCGCTCGGTGGCGCGCGCTGGCCGACGAATCCGAGGCGTTCGTGAGCCGCCGCCGATGACCGACACCGGCCTCCCGGACCTGACCGATCACGAGCGCCAGAACCAGGCCTCCTGGGACGCGGATGCCGACGATTACCAGGCTCGTCACGGGCCGGATCTGGCTGCCAGCGGCGGTCTGGCCTGGGGCACGACCCAGGTCTCGGAGTCCGAGCTGCGGGTCCTCGGCGACGTCGCGGGCAGGGACGTCCTCGAATTCGGGTGCGGCGCGGCCCAGTGGTCGATCGCGCTCGCTCGCCTCGGGGCCCGACCGGTCGGCATCGACCTGTCGGAGCGTCAATTGGCGCACGCGCGCCGGCTCGTCGCAGAGGCCGGTCTGGACTTCCCGTTGATCCACGCCAGCGCGGAGCGCGTGCCGCTCCCCGATGCGTCGTTCGACATCGTCTTCTGCGACCACGGGGCGATGACGTTCGCCGACCCGTATCGCACGGTGCCGGAGGCGGCGCGCGTGCTGCGGCCCGGCGGGCTGTTCGCCTTCAACCACCACACGCCCATCGAGGCGATCGCGTGGCCGCTCGACGGCGACCGCGTCACGGACCGATTCGTGGTCGACTACTTCGGGATGCACCGGCTCGACGACGGCGAGACGACGACCTTCCAGCTGCCCTACGGGGAGTGGCTTCGGCTCTTCCGCGAGAACGGGTTCGTGGTCGAGGACCTGCTCGAGCTCCGTCCGGCCGAGGGCGCGACGAGCTCGTATCGCGACGCCGAGGAGCTGGCGTGGGCCCGCCGCTGGCCGGCGGAGGAGATCTGGCGCCTGCGCAAGACGTAGCGCGCCGTGCCTCGCATGAGATTCGACAGCGACCGGGCCATCGCCGCGTTCCTGATCACCGGGACGGCGTTGCTCGTGCTCGAGTTCGCGTTCCCGGGGCTCACCAGACCGATCCATCCCTACTTCAGCTGGGGCGGAGCCTCGATCGTCGGCGACGGTGGCTGGATGGCGATCTGCGTGTCGCTGCTCGTCGCGGGTGCCGTGGCCTGGCGACGCTGATCGTCGCCTAGCCCGGCAGGCGTTTCCCGCAGGTCATGCAGTTCGCATCGGTGACGAGGTTGCCGGTCCCACACGACGGGCAGCGCTTCATGCCCTCGGTGCTCACGGCGAACGGTGACTCCTGCGGCGTCGGGACGCGCGATTCGCGGCGCAGGATCACGACGACGGCGACCATCCCGACCGCTGCGGCGACGATGAGGGCGATGAACGGGGTCGAATCGTCCATGGGATCTCCGGGGAGGTCCGGCGTCGGCCCCTCGCCAACGCCGTCCCCCGCACAAGCCTAGGGGCCGCCCTTCACCGTGACCCAGTGACGATGGTCCTATCCACGACCCGCCCGAACCGCGCGGTAGGATGCGAGCGGTGACCACCGCGAGCCGTGCCCAAGGGCCGTTCCGTCTGACCGAGGAGCAGGAGATGCTCCGGGACGCGGTCCGCGTGCTGGCCGACGACCGCGTCGCGCCGCGCGCCGCGGAGATCGACAAGACCGGCGAGTTCCCCGAGGACATGCGCCGGTTGCTGGCCGACCACGACATCCTGGGCCTGCCGTTCCCGACCGACCACGGCGGGCTCGGCGGAGAGCTGCTCAGCCTCTGTCTCGCCGTGGAGCAGCTGAGCCGGGCGTGCGCGACGACGGGTCTCATCCTGGCCGTGCAGGAGCTCGGCAGCCTACCCATCACGATCGCCGGCACGGACGATCAGAAGGCGCGCTGGTTCCCGAAGCTCGCCAGCGGCGAGCAGCTCATCGCCTTCGCCCTGACCGAGGCCGAAGCCGGCTCGGACGCGGCCGCTGCCCGCACGACGGCGAGACGGGATGGCGACGACTACATCATCGACGGCTCGAAGCGCTTCATCAGCCAGGGCTCGGTGGCCGATCTCGTCGTCGTGTTCGCGGTCACCGACCCCGAGGCGCCCCGGCACAAGCGGCTGAGCGCGTTCGTGGTCGAGGTCCCCAGCGATGGCTTCACCGTCACGCGGGTCGAGCACAAGATGGGCATCCGTGGCAGCCCGACCGCCGAGCTCGCGTTCACGAAGCTGCGCGTGCCGGCGTCCAACCGCCTCGGCGAGGAAGGCGACGGTTGGTCGATCGCGATGCACACGCTCGACCGCAGTCGGCCGGGCATCGCGGCCCAGGCCGTGGGCATCGCCCAGGGCGCGCTGGAGGTCGCGACCGCCTACGCCCGCGACCGGAAGCAGTTCGGCCAGCGCATCGGGGACTTCCAGCAGATCGGCGCGATGCTGGCCGACATGGACGCTGGGACCGAGGCCGCGCGGCAGCTGCTGTACAAGGCCTGCGTCGAGATCGACGCGGGGGCACCCGACGCCAGTCGATGGTCGGCGATGTGTAAACTCGTCGCCGGTGACACCGCGATGCGGGTCACGACCGATGCCGTGCAGGTCCTTGGGGGCTACGGCTACATCGACGAGTTCCCGGTCGAGCGGATGATGCGCGACGCGAAGATCACCCAGCTCTACGAGGGAACGCAGCAGATCCAACGGCTCGTCATCGCGCGGACGCTGCTCGGCAAGGCCGACTGACCGCCGCCAGCGCCAGGAGGTTCGAGTCCGCTCGTGCGCATCGTCGTCCTCACGAAACCCGTCCCGGATCCGGCCTCGGGCGGCGAACGACTCGGTCCGGATGGGCGGCTCGATCGGGCGAACAGCCCGGCCGTCGTCAACGGCAACGACGAATACGTCCTGGAGAAGGCGCTCAAGCTCATCGAGGCCGCCGGGGAGGGCGAGGTCATCCTGCTGTCGATGGCTCCCGCCAGTGCCCCGGAGACGATGCGCAAGGCGCTGGCGATGGGGGCCACCCGCGG
>DATBMM010000091.1:0-14213 GCA_036554825.1 Candidatus Limnocylindrales bacterium | reverse complement strand
TCGGGCGGCGATGGAGCGCGCCTCGGGCATCGCAGATGGTCTGCGCGAGGAGCACCGCAACGCGATCCGCAGGCGCACCGAGTGATCGCGAGCGAGGGTCAGTCCCACCTCGTAGCGGTCCACGACCCGTCGCGATACACGTACCAGACCTCCGTCTGATCGCCGGCGAGGTCTCGGGCGCGGACGATGACATCCGGGTACGTCGCGCGAAGCCGGGTCTCGAGTGCGGCTGGGCCGGCTGCATCGATCGCCTCAGCGTCGACGAGCGCGACGAAGTCGGTGTCGTCCCTCGGAAAGACTCGTTCGACGTGTCGCGCCATGCCATCCCAGCCTCGGCCGGCGTGGCTCGCGGACCGTGCGGTCTACCCTACGTGGGCGACGAGCGACCTCGCTAGCGAGAACGCCGAACTGTCCCGTACTTGTAACGATCGCGCCCATAGCGCGCGATCGTCTCAGGCGGGGCCGCGAAATGCCTCGGCCAGACGACCCATGTGCGTGACGTGGATCCGTTCGTGGCCGGCCAGCCAGTCGCCGTAGTACCGGACCGTCCGCTCGTACACCGTCGGAGGGACCTTGACCGTCGCAGTCCGCTGCCAGTCGGCCGGTGAGACGACGTCGAGCCTGGCGAGCAGCAGGCGGCGCTGATCCGCGAACGCTGCGAAAGCGGGCTCGAACTCCCAGTCGTGGTAGCCGCTCTTCCGCTGCCAGGTCCGCGGGCTCATGGCTGTCCAGCCGGGACCGTCCTCGTCGAGGATCCGTTGCATCGCGCCGCCGAGCACATCGCCACAGGCCCGCAGGTGGGCGAGGACGTCGTTGATCGACCACTCACCCTCTGCCGGGGCAGTGTGGAGCTGCGTCCGGGTCAGCCCCTTGGTCGACTCGGTCAGCCGCGGGATCGTCGTGCGTAGGATCGCCATGATCTCGTCGACCGAGAGGGTCGCCTTCGGCACGGTCGTTCAGGCGGTTGCCTCAGCCGGCCATCGCGTCCGGGTCCATCGGCGTCATCAGCTGGAAGTAGTTGTCGTCGGGATCGGCCAGGGTCGCGATCCATGAACCCGGCGCCTGCTCGAACGTGTAGGGCTCCCGGATGACGATCGCCCCGGCGGCGCGCATGCGCTCGAACTCGCCTTGGACGTCGGGTGTCTCGATATTCCAGATGACGCGGCCCGGATGGGCGTTCTTGCCATGGACCTCGCTGTGGGGGCCGATGGACACCGAGCCCGACCCGATCATCCAGGTCGTGTAGCCACCGTCGTCCCAAATCGGATCGCCGAAGAGCTTCCGGTAGTAGTCGGCGAGTCGCTGTGGGTCCTCCGACCCGATGAGGATGCTGTTCAGGTTCATGGCGTCCTCCGTCGATGGTGTGGGCCAGGGCACGGGCCCGAGGCGTCATCCGGTCAGCGACCGTCGGCGTCGATGAGCGGCAGCAGCAGTCGATCGGCTGGGCGATCCTCCCGGCTGCCTCGCAGGCGGCCGAGCAGGGAGCCCTCGCGCGCGGCGGCCATCTGGCGCTCGACGAGCAGCTCCTGGGCGGCGCAGTCGATGGCGTCGCACTCGCTGCCCCACCACGCGACGCGCTGCCGATGGATCGCCAGGAAGATGTCCGCATCCGTGCTCGAGTCGATGAGTCGGCCGATCCTCGAACGAGCATCCGCGACGGTCGGTGCGTAGACCGTGGCGTACCAGTCGCGCGCGAGCTCTTGACGCCCGACCACCCGGCCGAGGCGCTCTGACATCTCGATCGCGTGGACCTGCACGCTGCTGAACAGCTCGCCGTACCCGTCGGTCTCCGTGAGCGCGAACCGAACGTCGGGCAGGGCAAGGGCCATCCCGCTGTGGCGCCGGAACTCGGACTCGCGCGCCGTGCGCAGGATGGCGTCCTCGTCGATCTCGGGCGAAACCGCAAAGCTCGACGGCACTCGACGGATCCGGGCGTCGAGGAAGGCGCGTCCGGTGCGATGAGCGAGCGCGACCCGCTTGTGGCCGTCGATCACGAAGTACGCGCGGTCGACCCGGATGACGTCGATCGGCTCGTCCAGCCCGCGCGGGTTCGCCGCCTCGATATCCGACAAACGCTTCGTCAGCCGGTCGTTCAGCGGACGCCAGCACGCGTCGAAGTCGCGGCCTCGTTGCACGGAGCCGACGATCCGCTCGACCGCGATCGTATCGACGCCTTCATCGACCGGATGACCCAGATCGAGCTGCCGGCTCAGCCAGCCAAGCTCGAGGAGCGGACCGCATTCGTGAGGGGTGCCGGGGAGTCGCATCGACTCACGATACCGGGCTACACACCGAGCCGCTCGAGGTAGTGGGGGAGCATGACCCGCCACCACGGCCAGTCGTGGTTCACGTCCTCACCCCAGTAGTCGACGATCGCCGGGATCCCCTTGGCACGTAGGAGCGCCTCGAGCTCCCGCGTGTCCTCGAGCATCTCGTCCTCCCAGGCGCCTTGCCCGACGACGATGGCGATGCTCGCCTGCCGGAGGCGCGACAGGTACCAGTCGTCGTCGAGGCCCGGCAGGAAATGGAGCGGGCTGTGGAAGTAGACCGCGTCGTCGACGTAGTCGCCGATGAAGTGGCGGAGCCGGTACAGCCCCGACATCGCGATCGTCCCGTCGAACCGATCCGGGTGGCGGAGCAGCACGTTCAGCGCGTGGTAGGCGCCCATGCTCGCGCCCGTGGTCCACGCTCGCTCGACGCCGGTCAGCGATGCCACGAACGGGGCGACCTCGCCGGCGACGTAGCGGTCGTAGGCGTCGTGGCGGCGTGCGCGATCGGCGGGGGCCGCGGCGTGGTTCGTCCATGACTGCCAGTCGACCGAGTCGAGGGCGATGAGCCGCAGCCGGCCGGCGGCGATGAGGCCACCGACGGCATCGACCATGCCCCAGCCCTCCCAGTCACCGTAGCGGCCGTCCTGGGACGGGAAGGCCACGACCGGACGACCGTCGTGACCGTAGACCTTGAGCCACATCTCGTGGCCCAGCGCCTCGCTGTGCCAGTGATGTTCCTCGGTCTTCACGCGGACGCCTCGGACGCGAGCGCCAGGATCTCGCGGCTCGCCGCCTGTAGGGACGCGAGGGTCGGGCCGCGCAGGATGTACCCGAAGTTGCCGATCGCCGGCGAGAACACGTCGTCGACGCGCTCGTGGTGGACGAGCAGCGAGCGATAGCGGTCGAGGACCTCGTCGTGCGACAGCGCGTAGCGCTTCCCGGTCTTTCGCCCAGACCACAGGCAGTAATAGGGACGGTCCGTCGCGAGGTCCGCCGTCCCGTCGACGAGGACGTCGGCCCAGGCTCGATAGAAGTCGATGTCATTGGCCCAGTCCCACATATCGACCGTGAGCCCGCCGGGCTGGCGCATGTTGACCTCGAGCGCCGCGAGCTCACCCGACGGTTGACGGAAGAACTCGAAGTGGAACGGCCGTGAGCGGACCCGGAAGGCGTCGACGATCCGCTCGCCGAGCTCGGCGAGGTCGGCGGCGATCTCGCGGTCGATCCAGTAGAACATGTCGGCCCCGCGGACGGCGTCGAGCACCGAGACGCCATAGACGAGCGAGCTCGAGAAGACGATCCGACCGTGCGCGTCCACCAGTCCATCGAAGCTCAACAGCTGGCCGGTCAGCTCCTCCTCGAGGATGTAATCGATCGGCGGGCGATCGCCGAGGAACGCGTCGAGGTCGCCGTCGTCCTCGATGCGGTACGTCCGGGCCGCGCCGACCCCGACGTCGGGCTTGGCGATGACTGCGTACCCGACCTCCTCGATGAACCGGCGCGCGACCGGGGCCGCGTTCTGGGGCCGGACGACCTTGCCGCGAGCGACCGGGACGCCGGCCCGCTCGAAGACCCGCTTCATGACCGACTTGCGCTTGATCCGCTGCATCTCATCGGCCTGCAGACCCGGGACGTTGAACTCGGTGCGCAGGCTCGCCTCGATCTCGAGCCAGTACTCGTTCAGCGACTCGATCGCGCCGATCTTGCCGTAGCGATGGGTGAAGTACCCGAGCGCGCGGATGAGCGCGTCGTGGTCGTGCAGGTCGGGCACGCGGTAGTACTCGGTCAGGACGGATCGGAGCTCGGGCCGCAGCTGGTCGTACGGCGCGTCGGCCAGCCCGAGGACCGTCGCCCCGGCATCGCGCAGCCGCGTGCAATAGAGGTACATCGGCGGCGGGAAGTGCGGGGAGAGGAAGACGACGTTCATCGCCGTCGGAGTCTACGGTCACGCGTCGAGCCCCTATCATCCGGCCGTGCCGCCGCGGACCGTGGACGAGTACATGGCAGCCTTGCCCGAGGAGCAGCGCGTGCTGCTGAGCGGCCTGCGCGAGCGCGTCGCGACGCTGGTCCCGGAGGCGACGCAACTCATCAGCTATGGCATGCCCACGTTCAAGTTGGGCGGCCGGTTCCTCCTGTCGTATGCCGGCTGGAAGCGGCATTGCAGCCTGTACCCGCTGACTGACTCGTTCATGGCGTCGCATGCCGCGGAGATCGAGAGCTATGACCGGACCAAGGGCAGCATCCACTTCACGCCGGCCAAGCCGCTGCCGCCCGCCGTTCTCGACGACCTCATCCGCGCCCGCGTGGCGGACCTGGGGTCTGGCGACCGGTAGTCCGACCCGAGCCGGCAGCGGATCGGGGGTCGACGCCGGCCCGCGCGGATGGCACGATCGGAGACGATGACCACGCCCGCATCGACCGGCGACCCAGCCGCGAGCCAACGGGTCCTCGCTGCGCGCGGCGCGCTCGAACGTCATGCATGGCAGGAGGCGTTCGACGCGTTCACCGCGGCCGATGCCGAGACGCCCCTATCGGGTGACGACCTCGAGGCGCTCGCCGAGGTGGCGTTCTTCACCGCGGACGTCGATGTCCGCCAGCGGGCCCAGGAACGCGCGTTCAAGGCCCACGCCGCCGCCGGCGATCCGATCCGTGCGGCGGCCGTCGCGCTCGCCCTGGCGATCGACCTCGGGATCCAGGGCCAGGGCTCGATCGCTGCGGCGTGGTCGCAGCGCGCGGCTCGGCTCCTCGAGGGCACGTCAGACACGTACGCCCATGGGTACCTCGCGGCCGCGCGCAGCCACGCGGCCCGGTCGGCCGGTCGTTTCCAGGAGGCGCTCGAGTTCGCCGAAGAGGCCGTCCGTATCGCGAACACGGCGACCGACGCGAACCTCCAGGCGATCGCCCTCCTGTCACTTGGTGGGCTGAAGATCGGGACAGGCGATACGTCCGACGGGCTCTCGCTGCTCGAGGAAGCGACCGCGGCCGCCATGAACGACGAGCTCTCGCCGTACCTCACCGGCATGACGTACTGCTCGATGATCTCGGCCTGTCGCGACCTGAACGACTACGAACGTGCCAGCCAATGGACCGAGGCGACGGAACGCTGGTGCGAACGAAGCTCGGTGTCCGGCTTCCCAGGCGTGTGCCGCATCCACCGCGCCGAGATCGTCGCCCTCGGTGGCGACTTCCCGCGAGCTGCCCTGGAGTTGGAGCGGGCGACCGAGGAGCTGGCTCGGTATCGGCGGTTGCCGCCTCGGGCCGATGGGCTGTACGCGATCGGCGAGGTCCGGCTCCGGATGGGTGACCTCGACGCCGCCGAGCAGGCGCTGCGCGACGCCCACGCCGCCGGGCACACGCCCCAGCCGGCGCTGGCGCTCATCCGGTTGGCGAGAGGCGACGCCCGTGCCGCCGCGAAGTCGATCGACGCCGAGGTCGCCGAGACGCCCGAGGTCTGGGCGCGCGCCCGCCTGCTGCCCGCCCAGGTCGAGATCGCCATCGCCGCCGGTCATGTCGGGGTCGCCCGGGAGGCGGCGGCCGAACTGGCCAGCACCTTCGGGATGCACGACGCTCCGGCCGCCCGCGCCCGGACGCGGGACGCCGCCGGACGGGTCGCCCTGGCCGAGGGCCAGCCGATCGAGGCGCTGCGCGAGCTTCGCGCCGCGACGGCCGCGTGGCGGGAAGTCGGCGCGCCGTACGAGATCGCGAGGGACCGGGTGGTCATGGCGTCCGCGCACGAGGCGCTCGGGGACGATGATGCGGTCGACCTCGAGCTTTCGACGGCGCGCGCCGAGTTCGAGCGCCTCGGCGCGCGGCTCGATCTGGCGTCGACCGATGCGGCCATCGCGGCCGTGGCCCAGCGACGGGCGGCCCCGGCCCAGAGTCGCAAGACGTTCCTGTTCACCGACATCGTCGGATCGACGACCCTCGCCGAACTGCTCGGCGACGACGCATGGGAGCAGCTCCTGCGCTGGCACGACGACACGTTGCGGACCACGTTCACGCGAGCGGGCGGCGAGATCGTGAACTCGACGGGTGACGGGTTCTTCGTGGCGTTCGATGACGCTACGGCCGCACTCGACGCCGCCGCGTCCGCCCAGCGTGCGCTGGCGGACCACCGTCGGTCGAGCGGGGCCGCGATCGCCGTGCGCATCGGCATCCACAGCACGGAGGCGACCCGCCGGGGCACCGACTACTCGGGTGTCGGGGTGCACGTGGCGGCGCGGGTCATGGCCCTGGCGTCGGGCGGAGGGATCGTCGCGACGGAGGCGGCGTTGATGGCGGCCGGCCGCCAGGACGGCGCGGACCTCCGCGAGGCGGAGCTTCGGGGTTTCAGCACGCCGGTGCGGGTCGCCACCGTCGGCTGGTCGTAGCCGCGGCCCCTCGGTCCGGGCGTCGTCTGAGGATCAGCCCGGAGCCTGTGGCGCCTCGTTCCAGGTCTCGATCACGCGCGTCTCGCGTTCCCAGCCCAGGACGCTGATCGTGGCCGTCCCCAGGGCGAACAGCCGTCCATGATCGGGCGGCAGCTGGAGCCAGCGGGCGGCCAGCACGCGCAGGACGTGCCCATGCGCGAACAGGAGGCAGTCGCCGGTCACACCGGGATCGAGACAGCGGGCGATGACGCGGTCCACCCGCGCACCGACATCGTCCACGGTCTCGCCGCCCTGCCACGGTCCTGCCCAGATCGTCCAGCCGGGCAGCGACTCCCTGATATCGACGGTGGTCCGGCCCTCGAACTCGCCGTAGTCCCACTCGCGCAGATCGGGTTCGACCCGGGCGTCCGGGAAGCCGGCGAGGCGCGCCGTGTCGGCGGCGCGTGACAGGGGGCTGGTGAGGACCAGCGCGAACGCCCGGTCTCGGAGGCGGTCACCCAGGGCCGTGGCCTGGGCCCGACCCACCTCCGTGAGGGAGATGTCGGTATTGCCGGTGTGTCGCCCGGTCAGCGACCACTCCGTCTCCCCGTGCCGCACGAGGTAGATCTGGCGCTCCGCGACACCGCTCACAGGTCGGCCGTCGGTCGTGCCAGCTCCTCGGGCGCCGCGGCGAAGAACGGCCGCTCGCGCCAGCCGAAGAGCGGCGCCAACAGGGACGTCGGCAGCGTCGTGATCCGGGCGTTGTACCGGTAGACCTGGTCGTTGTAGAGCTCGCGCCGGTCGGCGATCATCGATTCGAGGCGTTCGATCTCGTCCTGCAGATCGAGGACGTTCCGATCGGAACGCACCTCCGGATACGCCTCGACGACCGCCACGAGCGACCGCACGGCCCGGGTGGTCGCCTCGGCGTGGACGGCTTGGTCCGGGATAGGCTCGGTGGGGGAGTAGGCGGCGCGCGCCCGAGCCACCTCCGTGAGGACGTCCTGTTCGAACGCCATCAGCCCGCGCACGGCCGACACCAGCGCGGGCAGCTGGTCGTACCGCTGCTTCAGCACGACGTCGATGTTGGCCCACGCCTTGTCGATGCGCTGGCGGAGCGCCATCACCGCGTTGTACGTCGTGACGATGAGGAAGGCCACGATCAGGACGACGAGGCCGACGGCGAAGAGGGCGGCGAGCGTGGGCGCCGTCACCGGCCGTCAGCCATCACGAACCGAACGCCCCGGTCACGAGCAGCGCCAGCGCCATGGCCGACGCGATGGCCACGACCGCGCCCAGCAGCCCGACCACGAACCGGCCCTGGTGTCGGTCGACCGCGGCGGTCGGGATCCCATGGGCGATCAGCAGCGGGACGCCCGGCGCGCTCGCGAGGACGAGAGTCTCCGGCGCGATCGCGAACCGCCGCTCGGCCGCGAGCGCCTGGTCAGCGGACGCGATCGGCGGCGGGGCAGCCTCCGGGTCGAGCTCCGGGGCGCGGACGGGCAGCCCGATCCCGAAGCCCGGGATGGCCGCGTTGCCCCACGCCTCCTCGGGCGTCGCCTCGAGCACACCCGCCGCGCGCGCCTCCGCGATGTCGCCCAGTACCTCGGGGTCGTCCGCCGCGAGATCGGACCCCATCGCGATGTCCGCCTCGGTCGGGTCCGCGAGGTCGCCGAAGGGCACCGCCCGACCGATGATCGTGACCGCGTCGCCGGGCGCGAGACGGGCCTCCCGATAGCGGCGATGGCCGTTCGAGCCGCCGAACCTGGTGCCCATGCCGCCGCCGATCCGCGACAGGGTGCTTGCGGCGGGTGCCGACGGCACGGTCAGGAGGGCCGCGATCGCCGCCTCGCGCTCGACCTCCGACGGAGCGATCGCCCCACCGGTGCGGAGCTGGAGTCCGGCTGGCTCGTCGCCCATCAGCCCGGTCGCCTCGTCCAGGACGACCGGCGCGTCCCAGCGGGCCGCACGCGGGAACACCCGGATGTCACCGCTCGGATCCCGCACCCGGAAGCCCACCGCTCGCTCCTCGCGGAAGTCCGCGTCCACGTCCGTGCCGTCGTTCGAGGTGTCGACACTCGAGCGGTAGTAGACGCACACCACGCTCTGGAGGGGCGAGATCAGCGTCAGCTCGGCGGGCTCGATGACTCCGCTCACCTGGACCTCCCCGGCCGCCAGGGTCGCGATCCGGGACGTGGCCGTGTCGGCCAGCCGGGTCGCGTCGCGGTAGCCGGCCATCCCTCGCGCGAGCAGCCACAGTCCGGCGACGAGCCCGGCCACGGCGACCAACGCGAGCTGCGGGAAGGCTCCGACCGGCATCGTGCGCATCGTACGGGGCGCGTGGGTCCGGCACTCGCCGGCGGCGCGACGACCGTGTGCTAGCCTCGCCGGCCATGAGCGCCCGTGCCGCGACCGCGCCAGCGCCCGACTCGCCCGGGACGATCCACCCGATCCGGCGACTGATCCGGTACTACCTCTCGAGGATCGTGATCGGGGTCCTCACCCGCGGCTGGCTGCGGTTCGATGTCGAGGGTCGCGAGCGGCTGCCCGGCGGACCGGCCATCTATGCGTTCAACCATCTCTCGTGGGTCGACCCGTTCGTCCTGATGGCGACGCTGCCGCTCCGACCGCGCCTCTCGTTCTTCGGTCCGCGCGAGGAGGACATGCGCAGCGGGGGTCGCAATCGGCTGATGATGTGGACCGGCGGCGCCATCCCGTACAAGCCCGGCAAGAACGACCTGCTGGTGGCCACCCGGCGGGTCGGGGCGGTCATCGCGGCCGGTGGGGTCGTCGGGATCGCGGGAGAGGGGCGGATCGGCGCCGTCGAGGGCCGGCTGCTCCCGCTCAACGACGGACCGGCCTACTTCGCACTGCGTTCCAAGGTGCCGCTCGTCCCGATCGCCATCAACGGCACGAGCTGGCTGCGGTTCGGGGCGCGCGTCCGCGTCCGGATCGGCGAGCCCATCGCCGCCACGGGTCGGCCGGACCGCGCCGCGGTCGAGACGATGACCGCCACCCTCGCGGAGCGACTCGGCGCGATGGTCGCCGACGCCCGCCACCCGGAGCGGACGGGCCGGCTGGCGAGCTGGCTCACCGAGCGCTTCAACGAGTGGCCGGAAGGGTCTCGCGAGGCGGCACTCGAGGCCCAGCTCGCGTCGTCGCCGACGGAACGAGCCGAGGCCGTCTGAGGCATACTCGAACCGACCCATCACGCCCAGGGAGCACCGTGGCAGCGACCGGCCTCTCCGCCGACCCGAAGGAATATCGCCAGCGGCTCACCGAACAGTCCGACGACCAGATCGACGCCTGGGCGTCCGAGCTGATGCGGGACGTCGCCAAGCGCCGTGGGGTCATCCGCGTCCTCGGCGATCTGCGCAAGGCCGCGAAGCTGAGCGAGGCCGATATCGAACGCGTGTTCGCATCTGGCGACGGACCGCTGGCGACCGTGGGTCGTGACGCCCAGGGCCGTCAGATGATCCCGGCGGTCGCGCTCTATGCCGTCGTCCCGGGGATCCGGGCGCAGACCGCTGATGGTCGCGAGCGGCTGATCGACTACCTGGTCGAGAACTTCCACGAGCTCGTCTACGTCTGACGGCCCGGCCGCACGGCTGGGCGCGCTCGTCAGGCTCGTCCATCCGTTCCCATCGATCCTCGATGGGGCGGTCGTGACCGCCGTCGCCCTCGTGGCAGGGGGCGGGGTCCAGACCGCGGTGCGCCTCGGCCTCTCCATGGCGCTCCTCCAATTCGCGATCGGCGCCCTCAACGACATCATCGACGCACCCGCCGACGCGGCTCGGACCCCGCCAAAGCCGATCCCGGGTGGGTCGGTGTCGGTCACGCAGGCCCGCTGGATCGTGGCCGGTGCGGCGACTGCCGGGCTCGCGCTCGCGGCGCCGTCGGGACCAGTGGTCGTCGGGCTGGCGTTGGTCGTGCTCTCGATCGGCGCCACGTACGACGCGCTGGCCAAGGGGACGCCCTGGTCGTGGCTCCCATTCGCGGTCGGGATCCCGCTGCTGCCGGTCTACGGCTGGATCGGGGCTGCCGGCACGATGCCTGGGTTCTTCGCGCTCCTGCTGCCGATGGCGGTCGCGGCCGGAGCTGGTCTCGCCATCGCGAACGCGCGCGCCGATCTGGGGGCGGACCGGGCCGCAGGGACGCGGTCGGTCGCGACGGCGCTCGGGGCCGAACGGGCGTGGTGGGTCGGCGTCGCCTGCATGACGTTGGCCACGGGGATCGGCGTCATCGCCGCCGACCGGACCGGCTGGCAGCCTGTCGCCGTCGTCCTGGTCGTGGCCGGCACGGCCGTGGTGGCGATCGGGCTCCTGGCCGGTCGCCAAGCGGACGCGGGCACGCAACGGCGCGCGTGGGAGGCGCAGGCGGTCGGAGCGGCGATCGCGGCGACGGGCTGGGTCGCGGGGATGGTCCCCGGACCCTAGCCGTCAGTCCAGGTCGTCAGTCGAAGCCGTCGTTCGAACGCACGAGCGCGATGGCATTCTCGAGCCGGAGCTTCGAGATCGTCAGGTACTTGGCGAGATTGTCGCGGTCGACGTCCGGGATGGACCGGATGGCATCAGGGGACCGCAGCACGCCGACCAGCTCGTCGAGCGCGTCGGCCAGGGAGGCCTTGGCGTTGACCAGCGAGTCCTCGCTGAGCGGTCTCGGCAGATACGCCTGGTCCTCCGGTCCCTCGGTGGAAGCCTCGGTCTCCTCGACGATGACGACGTCCGGCTCGCCGTCGAGGTCCAGGTCGATCGCCACTGCGGGCTCTGCGGTCGCCACGCTCCCGTTGGCCTCGTCGATGCGCGGTGCACGGGCTCGTCGACCCTCGATCTTGTCGCGCAACCTGATGAGCGTCAGTTCCCCGCGAGCCACCTGGTCGGCGAGCCGCCGGCGCTTCTTCGGGTCCTGGACCTTCATCAACTCGTACGCGTGCGAAAGGGTGTCTTTGCGCAAGGACACCAGCTCGCGGACCTCCTCGGGCGCATCGGCGAGCCGAAGACGGTTCTCCACGTAGCCCTTGTCCTTGCCGAGCTTGTCGGCGAGCTTGCGGATGCTGTAGCCGTGCTCGGTGACCATCCGGTCGTACATCGCGGCTTCGTCGAGCGGCGAGATGTCCTCGCGCTGCAGGTTCTCGATGATCGAGATCTCGAGAGCCGTGTCATCGTCGATCTCTTCGATCAGGGCGGGGATGGTCTGGAGACCCGCCTGACGCGACGCGCGCCAGCGGCGCTCACCGGCGATGAGCTGGTAGGTGTTGGGGCCGATCGGCCGGACGAGGATCGGCTGGAGGACGCCGTGCTCGCGGATCGATGCCGTGAGCTCGTCGAGCGTCTCCTGGTTGAACGCCAGCCGCGGCTGCTCCGGGTTCGGTTCGATGCGATCGACGTGCACGATCCGGACGCCGACGCTGCGCGTCGGGCCGTCCGGCGACAGCAGGCTGACGATGGCGGGGGAGAGTTCTCGCTCTTCGGACAGTCGACGGGCGGCTGCCGCTCGGAAATCAGGCCGTGCCAAGATCCACCACCTCCCGTGCGAGCTCACGATACGTTCGCGCGGCTTCGCTGCTGCCCGCGTACGTCGTGATCGGGCGCCCGACGAGTGGAGCCTCGCCGAGTTTCACGGTGTTGCGGATGATGCTGCTGAAGACGTGGTGATCGCCGACCACCCGCAGCTCGTCGAGCATGTCGCGAGCGAGGTTGGTGCGGCCGTCATAGAACGTCGGCAGCAGACCCAGGATCCGCAGGTTCCGGTTGAGCTTGAGTCGGATGGCGTTGATGACCTTGACGAGGTTGGTCAGGCCCTTCATCGCGTAGTACTGGGTCTGGACGGGGATGATCACGCCATTGGCGGCGACCAGTCCGTTCACCGTCAGCAAGCCGAGGTTCGGCGGGCAGTCGATGAGCACGTAGTCATAGCCCTTGATCTGGCCGTCGAGCGCCTCGCGCAGGATCGACTCCCGGCCGAGCGCGGTGAACAGCTCACCCTCGGTGGATGCGAGGTCGATGTGCGCGGGCGCCACGTCGATGCCGGAGGCGTCCGTCGGGAGGATCACGTCGCCGAGTTTGGAACGGCCGTCCGCCAACACGTCGGCCATCGACCGCTCGACGGTGTTGAGATTCACGCCGAGGCCCGCAGTGAGGTTCGCTTGCGGGTCCATGTCGATGCACAGGACCCGATATCCCTCTTCCGCCAATGCCCCGGCGAGGTTGATCGCTGTCGTCGTCTTGCCGACGCCGCCCTTCTGATTCGCGATCGCGATGACGTTCTTCACTGGGGCATCACCTCGGAATCATCGCCCGGTAGATGACGGGGATGGGGCGGACGTCGGGACATGCTACTCCAGCGTTCGCCATCGCGGGGACCCGGTTATCCACACGCGACGGGAGTTGTTCACCATTTCGGTGGATAACTCGGACCGTATGATGTCGCCTGTCCGTGCGCAAAGACACCCCGTTTCGCGGAGGTCCGAACCGTTGTCGACGAATGAACAACGTTTGGCGCGCCTCGATTCGATGCGCGAGGAGGCCCTACTCGGCGGTGGTCAGGAGCGCATCGATCAGCAGCACGCCCGCGGCAAACTGACCGCGCGCGAGCGCATCGAGCTGTTGCTCGACGCGGGGTCGTTCGTCGAGCTCGACGCATTCGTGACCAACCGCAACCCGGCGGCGGAGGTCGCGTATCTCGGCGACGGCGTCGTCACGGGTCACGGCTCGATCGACGGTCGTCTCGTCTTCGTCTTCAGCCAGGACTTCACGGTGTTCGGTGGGTCGTTGTCGGAGGCCTACGCCGAGAAGATCTGCAAGATCATGGATCTGGCCATGAAGGTCGGGGCGCCCATCATCGGCCTCAACGATTCGGGCGGGGCGCGCATCCAGGACGGCGTCGTGTCGCTGGGCGGCTACGCCGACATCTTCCTCCGCAATACGCTCGCCTCCGGTGTCGTGCCGCAGCTGTCGGTGATCCTCGGACCATGCGCTGGGGGAGCGGTCTACTCCCCGGCGATCACCGATTTCACGATCATGGTCGAGGGGACCAGCTACATGTTCGTCACCGGGCCCAACGTCGTGAAGGCGGTGACGCACGAGGAGGTCGACGCCGAGACGCTCGGGGGCGCCACGACCCACACGACCCGCAGCGGCGTGGCGCACCTCGCTGCACGAGACGAAGCCGAGGCGCTGGCATCGGCGCGGCGTCTCCTCGGCTTCCTCCCGCAGAACAACCTCGATGACCCGCCGGCGATCTCGACCACGGATCCGAGCGACCGGCGCGACGCCTCGCTGGACACGATCGTCCCGGATGACCCGGCCAAGCCGTATGACATGCACGACGTCATCGAGCGGATCGTCGATGACGGTGCGCTCCTGGAAGTCCAGCCCGGCTGGGCGCCGAACATCATCACCGGCTATGCCCGCCTCGGCGGCCGAAGCGTGGGGATCGTCGCGCAGCAGCCGGCGGTGCTCGCCGGCGCGCTTGATATCGACGCGTCGACGAAGGCGGCCCGCTTCGTCCGGACCTGCGACTGCTTCAACGTGCCGTTGCTGACGCTCGTCGACGTCCCGGGTTTCCTGCCGGGCGTCGGCCAGGAGCACGGCGG
>DATBMM010000227.1:0-10184 GCA_036554825.1 Candidatus Limnocylindrales bacterium | reverse complement strand
CGGCGACCTGGAGCCCGACTACCTCGGGTTCCTCGCCGACGCGTTCCATGCGCCGCTGGCGTACGTCCGCGGCAACCACGACCGCGGGGGACCATGGGCATCGGAGGCGCCAAAAGCGGCGCCGATCCCGCTCTCGAGTGGGCGCCCCGTGGATATCGGCGGCATCCCCGTCATCCCGCTCGAATGGCCCGGGCTCGGGCACCAGCAGGCCACCCGGGACGAGATGCGTGCCTGGCTCGACGTGCTCCGGGCGGAGGTCAGCCTGCTCCGTCGGAGGCTGATCGGGGCCGCTCCGATCCTTGTGATCAGCCACGCGCCGCCGCTTGGCGTGGGCGATGCGTTGGCGGATCCGTACCACGTGGGCTACGCCGGCTATCGCTGGTTGCTGGAGCGGCGACGACCGCCACTCTGGCTCCACGGCCATACCAACCCCGCGAGCGTGTCGGACTGGCGCGACAGTTTCGGCCCCTCGCTCGTCGCCAACGTGACCGGGTCTGCCCTCGTCGAGCTCGTGCCACCGGCCGAGGCGCGCGCCGCCTAGGGTTCGGCGTACGCCGACTCGCCGGCGCGGCGAGGACACCGCCTCGGTCAGTGCCGGGTGATCGTGCAGCCGCAGGTCCCGCCTGAACCTGACGACGACGGTCGATCCGTCATCGGTCGCCTGCGTGGATGACCTCGAGCAGAGAGGCGATCGCGGCATCGAGCTGATCCGGCAGCTGCAGGGCGTCGAGATCCTCGGCCAGCGTTCGGGCAGCCGGACCGCCGACCGCGATCGACGCCAGCCCATCGGCGCGGAGCGCACGGACCACGTCCGCAGCCGGTCGTTGGTCGGCCTCCGAGACGATGGCGATCACGGCGACCGTGGCAGGAGGATCGGCCACGGCACTGCGCCACGCCTCCAGCGGGACGTCGGCGCCGACGTAGACGACATCGAGGCCGGCCCGGCGGGCGGCGACCGCGAACGCGAACGCCCCCAGCTCATGGCGGCTACCGGGCGGCAGGCCGACGACGATCCGTGGGCCGTCGCCCGTCCCGGCCGCGTCGAAGAAGTGCGCGATACGGCGACGGATGGTCTCACTCGCCGCGTGCTCCCGCGCGACGTCCAGCTCGTCTCGCTCCCACGCGTCTCCGATCCCCCGAAGCGCGGGGAACACGACGTCGTCCATCGCCGCTTCGAATCGCTGACCGGCAAACGCTTCATCAAGCACGTGCTCGATCGTCCGGACATCGAGGCGACGGGCCCCGTCGACGAGATCCTCGACCGCCTGGTCCGCCGGCCTGCCCGCCACGCCGACCGGTTGCACGTTCTGTCCCAGCGCGACTGAGGCGAGCGTCGACAACTCCTCCGGATCGGTCGACCTGATCCGCTCGGCGGCCTGGCGCGGTCGCCATCCGTCGCGCTCCACGAGCTGGCGCATGGCGACGAGACGAGTGATGGCGTCCTCGTCGTACAGCCGATACCCGGCCGGCGTTCGCGTCGGTTCGACCACCCCGTAGCGGCGCTCCCAGGCCCGGATGGTCGGGATCGCGATCCCCGTGCGGGTCGATGCCTGCTTGATGGTGTACATCGTTTGTCCACCATAACACAGGACAAACACTTGACAAGCGCTGGACATCACCCTATCGTTCCGCCACGACCCTAGACAAAGGGTCGACACAGCTGCGCTCCGCCGGACCACCCGGCGGACCATGGAAGGAGTCACGAATCGTGGTTCGACTGCACCGGCTGGTGGCGCCACTGGTCGCCGCCGGTCTGCTCCTCTCGCTGGCGGCGCCGGCGATGGCCGCCGACACGGCCGACGTCCGCGTGCTGCACGCCTCGCCCGACGCCCCGGCCGTCGACGTCTACCTCGACGACACCATCGTCGACGCGCTGACGAACGTGCCGTTTGGGACGATCTCGGACTATCTCGAGGTCCCTGCCGGCGACCACAACGTCAAGGTGTACGCCACCGGCACGACGGCCGACCCGGTCATCGATGCGGACGTGACCGTCGCCGCCGGCGCGGCCTACACGATCGCCGCCACGGGCGCCCTCGCGGACATCGCGCCGCAGGTGCTCGAGGACGACGTGTCTGCGTCGTGCTCGACCGCGAAGGTCCGCGTCGTCCACTTCAGCGCCGATGCGCCGGCCGTCGACGTGGCCACCGCGGGTTCCACGCCCGAGGAGGCCGTCGTGAAGGGTCTCGAGTATCCCGATGCCACCGGCTGGCTTGAGCTGCCGGGCGGCACGTACGACCTCGAGGTCCGCCTCGCCGGCGAGACGACCGTCGCCCTGCCGCTGCCCGATGTGACCATCGAGGACTGCAGCGCCTACAGCGTGTTCGCCGTCGGTTCGGCAGCGTCGCCGGCGCTCGGTGGCAACGCGCTCCAGGCGGTCGTCGCTGTCGATGCGACCTCGCTGCCGCCCAGCGACACCATCGCTGGCGAGACGACCGACGCCGTGTCCGGCATCGCTCCGGCCGCGTTGGCCCTGGTCGGGATCGGCGCCGTGGCGTTCATCGCCGGGCTGTCGCTGACCGCTCGCCGGGTCCGCCAGGACTAGGCGTGTCCCGCTACCTCGTCAACCGCGTGGATCCGGTCCCGTCCTCCGACGGGCCGGGTCTGCGCGGCCCGATCACGTCGGCCGCGTCACGATCCCTCGCCCTCGTCGGGGAGCGGATCGACGACGCGCGCCGACGCGATCACCGCATCCCACAGGCGACGGCGGTCGTCCGCCGACAGCCGGGTCATCGGCGCGCGGTCGAACGGCCGAGGTCGGCGGTCGAGGTACAGATGCCCGCTGACCCGCTCGCCCTCCTCGCCGGTAGCCAGCCAGACGAGCGTATCGACGCCCTCGTCCGGCGTCCGAAGGATCGGGCCCATGATCCGCGCGAACCCCGGCAGCGCCTCGCGCAACCCGGGGGTCGCGGCCCAACCCGGGTGCATCGCGTTGTAGGCGATCCCACTGCGCTCCGGTGGACCGAGGCGACGCGCCCATTCCCGCATCAGGGCGACCTGGGCCCGCTTCGCCCGTGCGTAGGCCCGCGTCCCGTTGAACGCCCCAGAGCGCGACTGCAGGTCGTCGAGGTCGAGACGCTGGGCGTACATGCCTCCGGACGTCACGGCGATGACCCGCGCGGCGCCTGTGGCCCGCAGCAGCGGCAACAGCCCGCTGACCAGCGTGAACGGGCCGACGACCATCGTCGCGAACGTGGCCTCGAGGCCGTCCCCGGTCTCGCGTCGCTCGGCATGGATGGCACCGGCGTTGTCGACCAGGACGTCCAGCCGCGGCTCATCCCGGATGGCCTCGACCGCCGCCTTGACGCTCTCGAGCGACGACATATCGGCCACGACGACCCGATGTGGCCGATCGCCGGGGGGCTGACCGAGACCGTCCCGTACCTGCTCGAGCCGCTCGGCGTCGCGTCCCACGAGGAGCAGGCGCGCTCCCAGACCGGCCAGCCGATCGCTGGCGGCCCGCCCGAGGCCAGAGGTCGGTCCGGTGATGAGGACCGTCCGGCCCGACATCACGTGCGGCGCAGGCGGGCGCCATCCGTACAGCCGGCGACGGGTCTCGAACCCGATGCGCGAGAACGAGCCGACCACCGTCAGCTCCAACGCCGCGTCGACCAGGTCCCGAACGGCCATCCCCACGACCACAGCATGACCGAACCGGTCAGGAGTCACCGATGACACGCATCCACGAGCGGATCGAAACCAGCCTGCCGATCGAGCGCACGTTCGATCTCGTCGCCGACTTCGCCAACGCCGAACGCTGGGACCCGGGCGTGGTGCGCTCCACACGCATCGATCGCGGACTGTTGGCTGTGGGCGCGAGCTACGACCTCGAGGTCCGGATGGGTGGGCGTGTCGCGCCGATGACCTATCGCGTCACGGCTCTCCAGCCACCCCACCGGGTCGTGCTCGTCGGATCCGGCTCGGGCGTCGACGCGACCGACGAGATCGTCTTCAGCCGGACCGCGGATGGCACCGCCATCGACTACACCGCCGACATCCGCCTGGGCGGTCTTCTGCGCCTGGCGCAGCCCTTCCTCGGCGGGACGTTCGACCGGATCGGACGCGACGCGGCCGCGGGGATGCGAACGGCACTCGCGGAGCTGGCCGACGCCCACGAGGCGGGACCCAAGGCGGGACCGGCATGAAGGTCGCGGTCATCGGCTCCGGGGTCAGCGGGCTGAGCGCAGCCTACGCGCTCCGGGAGCGGCATGAGATCCGGCTGTTCGAGGGTGAACCCGTCGTCGGCGGTCACGTCAAGACCGAGCTGGTCGACACGCCCGCCGGCCCGCTGCCGGTCGACACGGGCTTCATCGTCTTCAACGAGCGGACCTACCCGACGTTCATCCGCATGCTGGCCGAGCTCGGCGTCGAGAGCCAGCCGAGCGACATGTCGCTCGGCTCGGCCTGCCGGGCGTGCGGGTTGGAGTTCAGTTCGCGCGGGCCTGGCGGCTGGTTCGCCCACCCGTCGGCGGCGGCCCGCGGATCGCACTGGCGGATGTTCCCCGACATCCTCCGCTTCTACCGGGCCGCGCGCGAGCGGTTGTCGTCGGCGGGCACGGATCGCAGCACGCTCGGCGACTTCCTGGAGGATGGCCGCTTCGGGTCGGGCTTCCGTCGCCATTTCCTGGTGCCCATCACGTCGGCGGTCTGGTCGACGGGGTCGGGCCGGGCCCTCGACTTCCCGATCGACTACCTTCTCCGCTTCCTCGACCACCACGGGCTCATCGGGCGCGGCAATGCGCTCCCATGGCTGACGATCCGAGGCGGGTCGAAGACGTACGTCGACCGCATCCTTGACGCGCTCGACCCCGGCGCGGTGCGCGCCGGGGACCCCGTCGTCGACGTCGCCCGCCGCGCCGACGGGGTCGTCGTGCGCACGTCGGGCGGTGTGACGGAACGGTTCGACGCAGTCGTCATGGCGACCCATGCCGACGACGCGCTGGCGGTCCTCCATGACGCCGACGAGCGCGAGCGTGCGGCGCTGGGCGGGTTCGCCTACTCCTCGAACCGGGTGGTGCTCCACACCGACACCCGCTCGCTGCCGGCTCGACGCCGCGCATGGGCGTCATGGAACGTCGACCAGGATGACTGCCGCGTCCCCGGCGAGGTGGTCACGATGACCTACCACATGAACCGCCTGCAGCGGCTGCCGGGCCCGACCCAGTACTGCGTGTCGGTCAACCCGGGCGATCGCCTCCGCGCTGAGCACGTCCTCGTCGAGCGGAGGATGCGCCATCCGACGTACACGTTCAGGACGCTCGCCGCACAGGACGCCGTGCGCGACCTGCAGGGCCACCGCCGGACGTATTTCGCGGGTGCCCACCTGTACTACGGCTTCCATGAGGATGGTTGTCGGTCGGGGTTCGAAGCAGCCGGCCTGGTCGACCGGACCGCCTGGCAGGAGGCGGCGGCATGAGGACGCATCTCCTGGAGGGAACGGTCCGTCACCGTCGAGCGCGACCGGTCACCTACTCGCTGGAACATGACGTCTACTACCTCGCCCTCGATCTCGACGAGGTCGGGCTGGTCGACCGATCGCTGCGGCTGTTGTCGCGCGGCCGCAGGAACGTCCTCTCGTTCCGCGACGCCGACCACCTCGAGCCGCCGGCGACCGACATCCGCGAGGGCATCGCCGACCATCTGCGCCAGGCGGGCCTCGACACGACGGGCTGGCGCATCACGCTCGTCGCCTATCCACGGGTCCTGGGCTACGTCTTCAACCCGGCCAGCTTCTACCTGTGCCGGGACGCGGCTGGGGGGTTGCGGGTCGTGGTCATCGAGGTCCACAACACCCACGGGGAGCGGCACCTGTACACGTTGACCGCGGCCGACGGCCGGGAGGATCTGCACGGATCGATGGACAAGGACTTCTACGTCTCGCCGTTCATCGAGATGCGCGGTCGCTACCGGGTGCGCGTCCGGGACGAGGCTGAGCGGTTGCGCATCACCATCAACGAGGAGCAGGACGGTGAACTGGTGCTCCACGCCAGTCTCGACCTGCGCCGGCGTCCCTTGACCGACCGGACCATCGTCGCGATGCTCGTCCGGCATCCGCTCGTCACGCTCAAGACCATCGGCATGATCCACTGGCACGCATTCCGGTTGTGGCGGCTCGGGCTCCCGTTCCATCGACATCGCGCGGCGACGCGCCTCCCGCGAGGCGCTCGATGAGCGTCCGCCTCGCCGTCCGCGGGCAGACCGCCACCTGGTCGCTCCTGGAACGGCTCGCCTGGCGCGTCGGGCTGGCCGCGGCCCGGCGGATCAGCGTCGGCCATCTCACGATCGTGCTGCCCGACGGAGAGCGGCTGACCTTCGGGCCGGCCGACGCCGAGCTGCGCGGTGAGATCCAGCTCCATGACCCGGCGGCCCTGACACGCATCCTGCTCCACGGCGAGACCGGGGCCGGTGAGGCGTACGTGGACGGGCTCTGGTCAAGCCCCGACCTGGAGGCGCTGCTGCGGATGGCGGCTCGGGAGCGCTCGTCGCTGGATCTGAGCGCCGGCTGGTTCCGGGTGCCGGGCCAGGTCGGCCGGACCGTGGCGCATCGCCTGCGCCGCAACACGCGCGCCAACAGCCGGCGCAACATCGCCGCCCACTACGACCTCGGAAACGACTTCTACCGCGTGTTCCTTGACGAGACGTTGACCTATTCGAGCGCCGTCTTCGAACATCCCGGCCAGTCGCTGGCCGACGCCCAGCGCAACAAGTACCGGCTCGTCGCGGAGGGTGCCGGGCTGCGCGCTGGGTACCACGTCCTCGAGATCGGCACGGGCTGGGGTGGGTTCGCCCTCTACGCGGCCGGCGAGCTCGGTTGCCGGGTCACGACCATCACGATCTCGCACGAGCAGTACGCGCTGGCCCGGCAGCGAGTGGCGGAGGCCGGTCTCGAGCACCTGGTCGACGTCCAGCTGCGCGACTATCGCGACATCAGCGGCACCTACGATGCGATCGTCTCGATCGAGATGCTCGAGGCGGTCGGGGCGGAGTACTTCGCGACGTTCTTCGAGACCTGCGACCGGGCCCTCGTCCCGGGCGGACGACTCAGCGTGCAGGTCATCACGTTCCCGGACGCCGCCTACGAGCGTCAGCGGCGCGGCGCCAACTGGATCCAGACCTACATCTTCCCGGGCGGCCTGTGCCCGTCGCTGGCCGTCCTCGAAGCGGCGACCCACGACACGCGCCTGCTCATCCGCTCCGTGCGCGACATCGCCGACCACTACGCCAGGACGCTCCACGCCTGGCGGACGCGCTTCATGGGCCGGCTCGAAGACGTGCGTGCTCAGGGCTTCGACGAGCGCTTCATCCGGATGTGGGAGTACTACCTCGCACTCAGCGAGGCCGGGTTCGCGACCGGGCTGAGCCAGGACCTGCAGATCGTCTTCGAGAAGCGACGCGGGCTGGCGTGACCGTCACCACCGGCACGCAACGGTTCCCGTTCGCGCTGGGGAAGCGGTCACGGCTGCTCCTCCGGCTGGTCTTCCGAGTCACTCCGAAGACGGCCTTCGTCGACCTGGGCGAGGAGCTCGATGCGCGCTTCGGCGTCGGCCGGGTGCGCACGCCCATCGACAACATCGCGTCGTGGCGCATCGAGGGACCGTGGCTGTGGATCACCGCCATCGGCATCCGCCGGAGCGTCCGCCACGGCGACGTCACCTTCGGCGGCACCCACACCGGTGGCGTGCGCGTCGACTTCCGGCAGCGCGTGCCGACGATGCGGATCTTCCGGATCCCGGCGCTGTACGTCACGGTGGAGGACCTCGACGGGTTCGCCGCGGCGCTCGCCGAGCGGGGCATCCCCGGAGTGGATGCACGCCGCCGCTGACAGCCGGTGCCCGCAACCGCGAGGTGGCGGCCCCACGGAGGGGCTAGCATCCCGGCGATGCCCCCGCAGTTCGACTACATCATCGTGGGCGGCGGGTCAGCCGGGTCGGTCCTGGCCAGTCGCCTGACCGAGGACCCGCACACCCGCGTGCTGGTCCTGGAGGCCGGCCGGGCCGACTGGCGGATCGACCCGTTCATCCATATGCCGGCGGCGCTGACCTTCCCGATCGGCAGCCCGCTGTACGACTGGCAGTACGAGTCGGAGCCCGAGCCGTTCATGTTCGGTCGGCGGGTCTACCACGCCCGGGGGAAGGTCCTCGGCGGCTCCTCGAGCATCAACGGCCAGATCTTCCAGCGCGGCAACCCGCTCGACTTCGAGCGCTGGGCAGCCGATCCGGGCATGGAGACCTGGGACTTCGCCCATTGCCTCCCCTACTTCAAGCGGATGGAGACGGCGCTGGCGGCAACAGCTGACGATCCGTGGCGGGGTCACGACGGACCGCTCGTGCTCGAACGGGGACCCGCCACGAATCCCCTGTTCCACGCCTTCTTCGCGGCCGCCCAGGAGGCCGGCTACCCGTTGACCGACGACGTCAACGGCTATCGACAGGAGGGCTTCGCGCCGTTCGACCGCAACATCCACCGGGGCCGGCGGCTCAGCGCGGCCCGCGCCTACCTCCATCCGATCCTGCGTCAGCGAGCCAACCTCGCCGTCTGGACGAATCGGTTCGTCACGCGCCTCCTCCTCGAGGGATCACGGACGATCGGCGTGGAGGTCGCGCGGACATCCGGCGGTCGGGCCGGCGTCGACCGCTACACGGCTGGTGAGGTGATCCTCGCCGGTGGCGCCTTCAACAGCCCCCAGCTGCTGCTCTTGTCCGGGATCGGGCCTGCCCAGGAGATCGATGCCCTTGGGATCCCGGTCATCGCGGACCGTCCTGGCGTCGGGCGTAACCTGCAGGACCATCTCGAGGTCTACGTCCAGCACCAGAGCCGTCGGCCGGTGTCGATGCAGCCGTCGGCGACGCAGTTGTGGCGACGGCCATTCATCGGTGCCCAGTGGATGTTCCTGCGGTCGGGGCCCGGGGCGACCAACCACTTCGAGGGGGGTGGCTTCGTCAGGTCGAATGACACCGTCGCGTATCCGAACCTCATGTTCCACTTCCTGCCGCTGGCCATCCGGTACGACGGGTCTGCCGGAGCGAAGGGCCACGGCTACCAGGTCCACGTCGGGCCGATGTACTCGGACGCACGCGGGACGTTGACGCTGAAGAGCCGCGACCCGAGCGAGCACCCGGCCCTCCGGTTCAACTACCTGTCGACCGATCAGGACCGGCGCGAGTGGGTCGAGGCCATCGAGGTCGCGCGCCACATCCTCAACCAACCGGCGATGGACGAGTTCAACGGCGGAGAGACGTCGCCGGGCCGGGCGGTCTCGTCCGATGAGCAGGTGCTCGACTGGGTGGCCCGCGACGCCGAGACGGCACTCCACCCGTCGTGCACGGCACGTATGGGCATCGACGAGTTGTCGGTGGTGGATCCCCTGACGATGCGCGTGCACGGCGTCGATGGCCTGCGGGTCGTCGACGCGTCCGCGATGCCCTATGTCACCAACGCGAACATCTACGCGCCGGTGATGATGCTGGCCGAGAAGGCCGCGGACCTGATCAAGGGCGACACGCCCCTCCCGGCCGAGCCCCTGGAGTTCTACCGGCACGGGGTCTCGCCGCCGCCGGTCGCGGGACCAACGATGGTGTGAGCACACCAGGGGATCGGGATGGTCGGGGCGAGAGGATTTGAACCTCCGACTTCATCGTCCCGAACGATGCGCGCTACCAGGCTGCGCCACGCCCCGACCGAGGTGCTCGTTGGACAGAGCCTGCGGATGATAGCAAACAGCCCGGCGAGGCGGCCAGAGCCACCTCGCCGGGCGACGCGTCACCCCCAGTGACGCAAGAGAGGATCTAGTTCGGCGTCAGCCACACCGGGTAGTCGCGGATGTCCTCGGGGCTGCCGTCGACCGCCGAGCCGAAGTACGTCCGAAGCGTCCCCCACTGGGCCCTCGGGACGTCGTACCGCAGCGTGACGTCGAACGTGCCCCGGCACCCGGTGCCGCAGGTCGCCATCGTCATCTGGTCGACGAGGCCCTTCCCGGCGCCGTCGAGGAGCGCGACCCGGAAGGTCGCCTCGAAGACGTTGGCGGTGCCGGTGATCCGGGCCGGGTTGCCGGCCGCCGCCCCGAACGCCGGCCGGTCGACGAAGATCGACGGCAGCAGCGACTCGAAGTCCCGGCGGGTCTGTGGGCCGTCGAGCACGATGCCCTCCGACCCGAACGTCGTGACCGTCCGGCCCTCGACCTGGAA
>DATBMM010000069.1:0-10371 GCA_036554825.1 Candidatus Limnocylindrales bacterium | reverse complement strand
GCCGGCACGCGCCGAGCTGGATGCCGACGTGGTGTATCGCTGGCAGGAGCGCGAACCGGGGCGGGACGGGGAGCTGACCCGCATCGAGATCCGGGCGGTCTCGCGGCAGCGCAGCACGGTGTCGGACTTCGAGCTGTCGGTGCGCCTGGAGGTCGACGTCGACGGCGACCGCTACTTCGAGCGCGCCTGGCGAGAGACGATCCCGCGGAATCTCGTGTGACCGCGGCCTCGGCGTAGGGCCCAGCCCGCTGCCGTCCCACGACAGCTGACTCAAGCCGTATGGTCGGCCGCTAGACTCCGCTTGGCGTGATCACGAACCGTCGCATCAGCCGGAAGGCCGAGTCGTTCACGGAATCGGTCATCCGCGAGATGAACCGGGTCGCCGTGGCGCACGGCGCCGTGAGCCTCGCCCAGGGCTTCCCCGACTTCGCCTGCCCACCGGAGCTCAAGCGCGCCGTGGCCGAGGCGGTCGACGCCGACATCAACCAGTACGCGATCACCTGGGGCTCCAAGCCGCTCCGTGACGCGATCGCCGGGACGACGCCGCGCCACTTCCCGGGCTTCGGCGAGATCGACCCGGAGACCCAGGTCACGGTCACCTGCGGCGCGACGGAGGCGATGATCGCCGCGATGCTCGGCCTCCTCGATCCGGGCGACGAGGTGGTGATCTTCGAGCCGTTCTACGAGAACTACGGCCCCGACGCGATCCTGTCGGACGCCGTCCCCAGGTACGTCACCCTCCACGAACCGGACTGGTCGATCGACCCCGACGAGCTGCGCGCCGCGTTCGGCCCGCGCACTCGCGGGCTGGTGCTCAACTCCCCGCACAACCCGACCGGCAAGGTGTTCACGCGCGAGGAGCTCGAGCTCATCGCCTCGCTCTGCGTCGAGCACGACGTCATCGCCTTCACCGACGACATCTACGAGCATCTCGTGTACGAGGGCCAGCACATCCCGCTCGCCACGCTTCCCGGGATGGCGGAACGGACCGTCAGCATCCATTCGATGTCGAAGACCTACTCCGTCACCGGCTGGCGGATCGGCTGGACCATCGCCGCGCCCGACCTGTCGGTCGGCATCCGCCGGGTCCACGACTTCCTGACGGTGGGAGCCGCGGCCCCGCTCCAGGCCGCAGCGGTCACGGCCCTCCATCTCCCCGACGCCTATTACGCCGACCTGGTCGCAGGCTACCGCGAGCGTCTGGACGTCCTCGTCCCGGCGCTGCGCGCGGCGGGCTTCCGCGTCCACGAGCCGCGTGGCGCCTACTACGTCATGACCGACATCCGCGATCTGGTCGAGCCCGGCGAGACCGACGTCACGTTCGCCCACCGGCTCATCCGCGATCCGGGCGTCGCGGCCGTGCCCGGCTCGTCGTTCTTCTCACGACCCGAGCTTGGCGTGACCAAGCTCCGGTTCGCGTTCCCCAAGAGGCTCGAGACGCTGCAGGCCGCGGCCGAGCGCCTCGCCAGGCTGGCCTGACGCCGGCCTCAGACCCTGGCAGGCACGCCGGGGATCGCCTCCGCGACCACGGCCGCGATCTCGCGGCGCGTCGCGTCACCGTCGTACCGAAGGAGCGGGTCGGCCGCCAGCGCCCGCTCCCGGATGTCGCCGCCGATCCGCGTGTACAGCACCGGGTAGATGGCGCCCGTGCCGTCGGCCTCGAGGGTGACGGCGATGGCGTTCGGTCCGGCTGCGTCGAGGAAATGGGTGAGCGGCTGGACGCCGTCGTCGGCCAGGCCGGCATCGGGGTCGTCGCTGAACACGCGGGCGAGGTACGCGCGCTGGTGCCACAGCTCCGGAGCCTCCGCGAGCTCGGTCGCGATGGTCGCCACGAGGTCATCCGCCGCGACGGACGGCCGCGGAAAGGTCGCTCCGAATCGACTCTCCGCCACGTGCCGGGCCAGCACCATCGCGTTGTACCGGCCGCCGTGGACCGCGCCCGAGTTGGCCGGCACGCCGTGCTTGACCAGGCCCTTGGCAGCCTGGCCGATGGTCCCCGCGAAGTACACGCCGGGCAGTGTCGTGCTCTCCCACCACGACGACACGAGCGGCAGGCGGCTGCGGCCGCTCACCGAGCAGCCGATATCCGGCAGATCCAGGATCGGCGTCGTGAACCCGGTGGCGGCGATGACGTCGTCGACCCCGATCGCGAGCTCGTCGCCGGTGTCCGTCCGGCGCAGATGCACCGTCAGGTCGCCCGTCGAGCCCTCCACGCGCTCGATCCGGTCGAGCGCGGCATCGAGCACCGCCACGCCCCCGCCGAGCACGAAGTCCTCGTACGGCTGGACGTAGCGCGCCCGGACGCCGGCAAGCGTGTTCGTCTGGACAGAGAACTTGGCCGGTGACGGTGAGACGAGGGCGATGGCCTGCGCCCAGGGGAGAAGCCCGTTCGCCAGCTCGAACCCCGAGTTCTGCTTGCCGAGGATCAGCACCCGGCGCCCGGCGTAGCTCTCGACGGGCCGGACCTCGGCGTAGTGGTGGGTCAGCTCCATCCCGACGCCGGGCGGCGAGAACGGTTGCGCGACGCCGACCGCCACGATCATCGCGGTCGCGCGGTACTCGCCGTCGCTCGTCTCGATGCTGAAGCCGCCACCGTCGCCCTCGAGTCGCCGTGTGCCGGTCCAGCGACAGCCGTAGCGGACCTGGATCCGAGCCCGCTCGGCGAAGAGCGCGAGGTTCGCCTCCATCTCGGGGCGCGACGGGAAGTACGACGTCCCGTCCATCAGTCCCGGTTGGAGGGCCCGAGCGTCCGGCTCGTCGGCGAGCAGGCTGTTCCAGTCGTACCGCTCGTAGGCGCGCGACCCGACCGGCGCCGGAGCATGCGGCTTCGTCCATGACAGGAGTCGCTGGAAATGGGGCCACCGCCGGAACATCCCGCCGGGGGCCGGGTCGTCGGAGATGACGGCGTGCTCGATGCCGTGTCGGCGCAGCGCGTACGAGGCCTGCAGGCCTCCGGGCCCGGATCCGATCACGACGACCGGATAGGCGCCTGGCGGGAACGGCCGGGTCGGGCCGGTCACGTCCCCGCGCGGTTCGCGGCCCGCAGCCGACGCGCCTGTGCCTGGAGCATCCGGTACATCACCTTCGGATGACCCACGAGGAACGGCTCTACTTGCCCGCCGGGCAGGACAAGGCAGCGCATCTGGCGGGTGGCGGTCACATCCGCGATGGCCGGCACGCCGAGGAGGATGGCGACCTCGCCGAAGAACTCGCCCCGGCCCAACCGGGCCAGCTCTCGGCCGTCATCGGTGACGAGCGCCTCGCCATCGACGATGACGAAGAAGCCCGAGCCAGACAGGCCCTGGTGCACGATGGTCTCGCCCTCGGCGAACATCCGCTCGTCGAAGATGTGGATGATCGCCTCGAGCTGCGGGGCCGACAGGTCGGCGAAGAGGCCGAAGCCGGAGATCGTGTCGAGCAGCTCGTCGCGGTCGATCATGCGGTGCATCGTGCCACGCGGACGTCGTCGATGCGCCGCCACCTTGACGCTCCGGCGCCGCGCAGCGCAGCATCACGCCGAGCAGGATGGAGACCCACACGACCCTCACCGACGACCACCGCGCCGAGCTGCTTGCCGGCGCGCCGCTGCTGGCCGGGGTCGACGCCGAGGGCATCGCGGCGATCGCCACGCGCGTCGTGGAGATCGGATTCCCCAAGGACCACGTGATCGCGCGGCAGGGCGAGGTCGGGACCGGCTTCTTCCTGGTCGCCAGCGGTCGGGTGCGTGTCGTCCGTGACGGCGAGACGATCGCGCATATCGGTCCCGGCGACTTCTTCGGGGAGCTGTCGATCCTCGACGGCCGGCCGCGGGTAGCCCAGGTCATCGCCGACGAGCCGACCGTCTGCCTGGCACTCGCGAGCTGGGACTTCGAGGCGATCGTGATGGAGGAGCCCGCTGTGGCCCTGGCGATCATGCGCGGATTGGCCGGCCGCCTGCGCGGACTGACCGAAGCACACCGACACTGACCACCCGGCCGCCCGCCGCGATGCACGAACAGGGTCCGCCGACCGGCACCGTCACCTGCCTGTTCACCGACATCGAAGGCTCGACACGGATCGAGCTCGCGCTCGGGACGGGGCCCTACCGCGACCTCCGCGAGCGTCATCGGGCCCTCCTGCGGGGCGCCTTCGCCGCGCACGGCGGCTATGAGCAGTCGACCGAGGGTGACTCGTTCTTCGTGCTGTTCCGGCGCGCCCAGGATGGGGTCGCGGCTGCCGCGGACGGCCAGCGGGCGATCGCGGCAGAACCCTGGCCCGAGGCGGCCGAGGTCCGGGTCCGGATGGGTCTCCACACCGGCGAGATCGAGGCCATCGATGGCACCGACGTCATCGGCTACGACATCAACCGGACGGCACGCATCGCAGCCGTCGCCCATGGCGGGCAGGTGCTGCTCAGCGAGGCGACTCGCAGTCTCGTCGTCGAGCAGCTGCCGGGCGGCGTCTCGCTGCGCGACCTGGGCGCCCACCGGCTCAAGGATCTGCGCGAGGCGGAGCACCTCGCCCAGCTCGTCATCGACGGCCTGCCCGACACCTTCCCGCCGCTTCGGTCCCTCGACGCCCGACCGAACAACCTCCCGGTCCAGCTCACGACCTTCGTCGGTCGGGAGCGTGAGCTCGCCGACGCGCTCGGCCTCCTCGCGACGAATCGGCTGCTGACCCTGACCGGGCCCGGCGGCACCGGCAAGACCAGGCTGTCCCTGCAGGTCGCGGCCGCCGCCGCTGACGACTTCCCGGACGGCGTGTGGTTCGTCGCCCTCGATGCGGTCCGAGACCCGACGCTCGTCGTGCCGACCATCGCCCGGACCGTCGGGCTGGCCGAGAACACGACGCGTCGCTCGATCGATCTGCTCGTCGACGAGCTCGGCGAGCGGCGCGTCCTCCTGGTGCTCGACAACTTCGAGCAGGTGACCGAGGCCGGACCCGACATCAGCGACCTGCTGCGGAGCTGTCCGAACGTCAAGGCGGTCGTGACGACGCGTATCCCATTGCGCGTGTCCGGGGAGCAGGAGTACCCGGTGCCTGGCCTGCCGGCGCCGCCGGACACGAGCCGGCTGTCGGAGGTCGAGCGGCTGAATCTCCCGCGCGAGCTGCGCGAGCTGGATGTCGCGCGCCTGACCCAGTTCGAAGCCGTCCGCTTGTTCATCGCCCGCGCGACGTCGGTCCGTCCGGCGTTCGCGGTCACGAATGCCAACGCTCCGGCCGTCGCCGGGATCGCCGCGCGGCTCCACGGGATGCCACTCGCCATCGAGCTCGCCGCCGCGCGTGTGAAGCTCCTGACGCCGGACCAGATCCTGGCTCGCCTCGAGCATCACCTCGAGCTCCTGACCGCAGGGTCGCGCGACCTGCCCGAGCGGCAGCAGACGCTCCGTGGCGCCATCGCCTGGAGCTACGACCTGCTCGATGACGGAGCGCGTCGACTCGTCGACCGCCTGTCGGTGTTCCGCGGCGGCTTCGTCCTCGAGATGGCCGAGCGGGTGTGCGGCCCGCCTGACGAGGTCGGCGGCGACGTCGTCGAACGCGTCGGCGAGCTGCTGGATCAGAGCCTGGTCCGGCTCGACGAGGGCGCCGAGGAGCCGCGGTTCACGATGCTCGAGACCATCCGCGAATACGCGGCCGAGATGCTTGCCGGTCGCGGGGAGGCCGAGATCATCGCCGACCGGCACGCGGCCGCGATGCTGGGGCTCGCACAGGAGGCAGCACCGCGACTGGCGGGCTCCGAGCAGCGCACCTGGCTGGAGCGCCTCGAACGCGAGCACGACAACATGCGCGCTGCGCTCGACTGGGCCATCGCCAGACCCGATCCGACCCTCGGAGCCCGGCTCGCGTTCGCCCTCTGGCGCTTCTGGCAGCAGCGCGGCTACCTCAACGAGGCCCGGGCGCGGTTCGAACGCCTCGAGGCGCAAGGCTGGACGCTCGAGCCGGTCGATCGAGCACGATTCGCGGAGGCGTACGGGGGCGTCGCCTACTGGCAGTCGGATGCGCCCACGGCTCGACGTCTCTACGGCGAGCAGCTGGCCCTCTGGCGCGAGCTCGGCGACAAACGCGAGATCGCGAACGCGCTGTACAACCGGGCGTATGCCGACATGATCGACATCATGGAGGGTCGTCGCCCACCACCGGAGCCCGGCTCGGACACCCCGACGCCGGAGCTGGACGAGGCCCTCGCCATCTACCGCGAGCTCGGGGATCGGGGTGGTGAGGGCAACATCCTGTGGGCCCTCGGCAGCGTCCACTACTTCACGGCCGATGCCGCCAGCGCCGAGTCGTGGTATCGCCAGTCCCTCGAGCTCCATCGCTCGGCCGGCAACCGCTCGATGGAGGCTTGGTCGCTGCACATGCTCGGCCTATCGCTGGTCGGCCAGCGACGGTTCACGGATGCGGAGGAGGTCATCGACCACGCACTTCGGCATTTCCACGAGGCCGGGGATGTGTCAGGCGTGACGCTGGTGCTCGACGACCTGGCGATCATCGCCGTTGGCCGGGGTGACATCGAGCGTGGCGGGCGATTGTGGGGGGCGGCGCGGCACCTCCAGCAGCGGACGGGCACGGCGCTGGCTGATTACGTCGAGCAGAACGAGCGGCTGTTCGGGGTCCCGACGCCGCGGGACGAGCTGACACCCGACGAACTCGCGAGATTCGCCGAGGAGGGCGCCGCGCTGTCGCTCGACGAGGTCGTGGCCTATGCTCTCGAGGTGCCCGTGGAGAACCTGGCGTCGACACACCTGGACGTCCCGTCGTGATCGAGGGCCGGGCCATGGATCTCCCGCCGCTGGTGATGATCGACGATGAGGACGAACCGGTGGCCGGCGGGGCGGTCGACCCGGGCACGGTCATCCTCACCTGCGCCAACTGCGGCGCCCCGATGGACGAGCGCAAGTGCAAGCTCATGTGCCGCTGTGGGTACTTCCTGAGCTGCTCCGACTACTACTGAAGCCGGGTCCCGAGCGCCCGTTCGGCTAGACTGGCGGTCGATGGCAGCCGAGCCGATCCCAGCACCCCGCCCGAAGACCGGCATCCCCAAGAATCCCGGGCGTCGCGAGCTCGGGATGACGGCCACCCTCCTCTTCCCCGACCGCGAGATCGTCGAGAAGTTCTACGTCCCGATCATCTACACGGCGTGTCGGACGTGCTATTCGGAGATGCCGCCTGAGGAGATCTTCCGCAAGTCGGTCGACGGCGAGTTCGACCCGGCCAAGATGCAGAAGCTCATCGCCTCGGTCATCGAGTCCGGCCACGGGTCGACCATCGAGCACATCGTGTTCACGTTCGGCATCACCGGCGTATCGCGCACCCTGTCGCACCAGCTCGTCCGGCATCGGGCCGGCGTGGCGTTCGACCAGCAGAGCCAGCGCTACGTCAAGTTCAAGGGCGCGGCGACGATGCTGCCGCACTCGATCGCGGAGGGCGACGAGCAGCTGCGCGATCGCTACCAGACGCAGGTCGAGGGAGCGCTCGAGCTGTACGGCGAGATGCTCGAGGCCGGGCTACCCGGCGAGGACGCCCGATTCGTGTTCCCGAACGCGACGCGCACGAACCTCGTCATGACGGCCAACCTGCGGGCGCTGATCCACATGTCCGGCCTGCGCCTGTGCACGATGGCTCAGTGGGAGATCCGCCGGCTGTTCCAGCTGATCCGCCAGCAGATCTTCACGGTGTCGCCGTTCCTCGGCTCGTTCCTTGCCCCCAAGTGCGTGCCGCTGGGCTATTGCGACGAGTTCAACAACCGCGATGAGCATTGCCCCATCCGGCCGCACAAGGACAACGTGCTGACCGCCTGGGCGGAGAAGGCGGCAGCAGCCAAGGCCGCCGGCCGGGAGCTGCCGCAGGTCTGACCCGGGGTCGTCCGGTCTGATGACTCCGCGCGGTCAGCCAGGCTCGACGATCACCAGCTCGCGCGTGCGCTCGGGGTCCAGGAAGGTGCCGAGCCTCGTCGCCTCGCCCTCCAGCTCCGCACGCTCGCTCGGGCTCAGCCGACGGCCGAGTTCGACCGTCATGACCGCTGTCTTGCCCGCTCGACGCACGCGCCACGCCGCGGCGATCCCGCCGTCGATGAGGATGGGGCCCTTCCACCCGAACTCGATGCCCCACGACAGCTCGCCGTTGATCCGCGAGCGGTCCTCGTGCGACAGGAAGACGTTGTCGTACTGCGGCAGGAAGCGGACCGGTGCCGGAAGGTCCGGATGGGCGATGGGTCCGTCCGGCACGTCGAACAGCTCGCGGCCGGCCTCGTCGCGGTACGTCCGCAGACGCGGGCGGAGACGGTCCACGACCTCGCGCAGGCCGGTCAGCCACGACCACACGCGCATGTCGCCCACGGTGGCCGGCCCGAAGACGGCGAGGTAGCGCATGACGAGGTCCTCGACGCTCGGGCCCTCGGCCATCGACGCCCCGAGCCACGCCTCGGCGGTCGTGTTGGTCGGTCGACCCGTTCGACCCCACAGGCCGCGTGGCGGCACCTGGACCAACGGCAGCAGGAAGCGGGCAGCGTAGGCGAGCGATGTCGGGTCGCGGTCCGGCCAGTGCTCCGCAAGCACTGCGCCGAGCTCGCTGGGCGTCCGTGGCCGCTCCTCCACAGCCTCGCGCGCGCGCGCGAGGACCGCATCCACGTCGATGCCATCGAGACGCCTGATGAACGGGCTGCTCCTCCACGAGCGGGCCATCACGTCGGCGAGGATCGGGTAGTGGGCGAGTGCATCGCCCGCGCTGACCAGGTGGAGCGTGCCGCGCAGGTGGCCCATGCGCACGGCCTCGCGATCCTCGAGGAGACGGCTGAGGACGCGCGGGTCGAAGGCCTCGATCCGCGACCACAGCGCGACATAGGGGTCCGGCGGTTCCTGGGCCTGTAGGCCGACGAGGTGCTCGACGACCTCGAGCGGGGAGCGTCGCACGCGCTCGAGCAGCAGCTGTCGCGTCAGCAACGTCCGGTTCAGGGTCCGCCGGTCGAGCACCGGCGCCGAAGTCCCGGCGGTCGTCATGCGGCCAGCGCCCGCTCGAACGCCTCCAGCGCGTCCGCCGAGAACAGCACGAACGTGACGTCGTCCAGCGATCCCGGATGGTCGGCGATCCAGGCCTCGACGGTCTGGATCGCGATGGTCGCGGCCGCGTCGAGCGGGTACCCGTAGATCCCCGTGGAGATCGACGGCAGCGCGACCGTCCGACAACCCTCGCGCGCCGCCAGGTCCAGGGACGTCCGATAGGCACTCGCGAGCAGGTCCGCCTCGCCGGCAGAGCCACCTCTCCAGACGGGTCCGACCGCGTGGATGACCACGCTGGCCGGCAGGCTACCCGCGATGCTGACGACCGCGCTCCCGGTCGGGCAATGGCGCCCCGATCCATAGCGCCGCTCCAGGTCCGCCATCACCGCCGGGCCACCGACCCGATGGATCGCACCGTCGACACCGCCACCGCCTGCCAGCGCGCTGTTGGCGGCGTTGACGATGGCGCACGCCTCGACCGTCGTGATGTCGGCCTGGACGAGGCGGATGACGGTCATCCGGCGATCGGCGATCCGTCATCGAGGTCCTGGATGAACCGGCGGATGACGCGCGCGAGACGTGGGCCGGCAGCGGCACCGGCCTCGAGGACCTCCTCATGCGTCAACGGCGCCCCGGTGTAGCCGGCGCCAGCGTTCGTGACCAGCGAGACGCCGCAGACCTCGAGGCCGACCCAGCGCGCCGCGATGCACTCGAGGACCGTGGACATGCCGACCGCGTGTCCCCCCAGGCCGGCGAGCATCCGCACCTCGGCCGGCGTCTCGTACGTCGGCCCGGTCAGGCCGATGTAGATGCCCTCGGCCATCTGGACGCCCTCGGCGCCGGCGGCCGCCCGCAGTCGAGCGCGAAGCCTCGGGCTCCACGCATCCGTCATGTCCGGGAAGCGTTGCCCCAGCTGGTCCGCATTCCGCCCGATGAGCGGGTTGCGACCCGTCAGATTCATGTGGTCGCGCATGATCATCAGCGTCCCGGGTCCGAACGACGGGTCGAGGCCGCCTGCGGCATTCGTGAGCACGACGATGCGCGCCCCGAGCGCGTGGAACAGCAGGACCGGCTGGACGACCAGACCTGGGTCGTTGCCCTCGTACAGGTGGAAGCGACCCTGGAGCATCACGACCGGCCGGCCGCCGAGGCGCCCGAGCAGCAGGCGGCCGACGTGACCCGGTGCGGTCGCGACGGGCCAACCGGGCAGCTCGGCGAACGGGATGGCCACGGGATCATCGAGGTCGTCGGCCAACCCACCGAGACCGGACCCGAGGACGATCCCGACGTCCGGCACGACGTCCGTCCGGCGGCGGACCGCCTCGACGAGGGCCGCGAGCCGAGCCGGCTGGGCGTCCGGCGGGATGGGCCGGCCGGGGTCGACGGACCGCGTCGC
>DATBMM010000155.1:0-3190 GCA_036554825.1 Candidatus Limnocylindrales bacterium | reverse complement strand
ACCGCCTGCAGGATGACGAACGACATCCGCGACAGGCCCTCGAGCTCCTGGTTGCGGTGGACCCGCCGCTCGAGGTCGACCTGGCCGAGACCCTCGATCCCGACCCGCTCCGCCGCGTCGATGAGGTGGCCGATCTCGACGGCGTAGCCGGTGAAGAACGGGATGGACTCGAGCAGCGTCCGGCGGCCGGCGTACTCGCCCGCCAAGGGCTGGATCAGCCCCGACAGCTCCGGATAGAAGAGGTTGATAAGCGGCCGCGCGACGAGCTCCGTGACACGGCCGCCGCCGCCCTCCTTGAGCACGCCCTCCTGGACGATCGGCCGCTGGTAGTAGCCCTTGACGTACTGCAGCCGCGGCTCGTGGAGGAGCGGTCCGAGCGTGCCGTAGACCATCCGGTGATGCCAGTGGCGGACGTCGGTATCGGCCCACACGATGACGTCGCCGGTGGTCGCGAACAGCGACTTCCAGAGTGCCTCGCCCTTGCCCCGGAACGAGCCGTAGCGGCTGAGCACATCGGGATGCTGGACGACTCGTGCGCCCTCGGCCTCCGCGATCTCGCGAGTCCGGTCGGTCGACGCGGAGTCGATGACGAGGATCTCGTCGAGCAACGGCACCCGGCCGATCATCTCGCGCACCGCCTTGCGCACGATCGGGCCGATCGTCTCCTCCTCGTCGAGCGTCGGCAGGACGAGCGACACCGTGACGCCCTGCTTCTCCTTGAGCTGGACGAGCCGGCGGAGATCGGCGAACTCGGCGTGATGGAAGTTCGACTCGCCGAACCAGCGTTCGACGCGCGCCGGCACCGCCCGTGCCTCCTCTGCGGCGCGGTCCGCCGCGACCAGCGACTCCGCCTTCGACGCCAGCGTGTCGAAGGTCGACCCGCCGATCTCCTCGCGTGTCTTGACGACGACGACCGACGGCTTGGCACGCGCCGCGATCGCCTCTGGCAATGCGCCGAAGAGGTACGAGTCGAGGCCGTCCGCGCCCGGGACGGCGGAGGCACCCATCACGACCAGGTCAGCCTTCTCGGCCTCGCGCAGGATGGCGTTGCGGACGTTGGGCGCCTCGCGGAGCACCGCCTCGCCCTTGCCCTTCAGGTGCTGCTTGATGAATGTCGCCAGCGCCCGTTCGGCCTGCGCACGGACGGCCATGGTGATGCCGGGGGGGACGAGGTGCAGCACGACGACGGTCCCACCGTGGTACGTCGCGATCGCGTCGGCGAAACGGATAGCGAGCTCGGCATGGGGACCGCCGCGGACCGGGACGAGGACCCGCTTGATGTCACGCGACCCGCGCTGCTTGACCACGGCGATGTCGCACGGCGACTCGCGAACGACCTCGTCGATAGTGGGCGAGAAGACCGTCGGGCCGCCGTTCCGGCCGTCGTTGCCGATGGGTGCCTTCCCGCCCCAGCCGAAGATGATGAGGTCGGACTCCTGCTCCGCCGATGCCTCGATGATGCCCTCGGACGCATGCCGGCCGATGCGCACGATCGGGTGGATGGGCGTCCCGTCGGGCGCGTAGTCGAGGACCTTCTGGAGCAGCCGCCGCGCGTGACGGGCCCGTGTCGCGCCCTCGGACAGCGGCATCCCCTCGGGCACTTCGACGATGCCGAGCGCCGAGAGCTCGCCGGCCCGCGGGTCGAGCATGGCCGCGCCGAGCCGGATCAGCTCCTCGGCCGTGCTCGGATTGGCGACCGGGATCAGGATGCGCGCGGGCAGCGGCGAGCGGGGGCTCATGCGCGGTCGCGGGCTGCTGCCGTCTTCCGAGCGGGCTTCGTGGCGCCGTTCCCGCTCCCCGCCCCGCCCGACGTCGACCAGCGCTGGACGAGGTACGACTTGAGCAGCTCGAACTCCCGTGCCTGCCGCTCGACGCGCTCTTCGGCCTGCTCGGTGGTGATGTGGCGGTTCTCGATCACGAAGGAACCGACCCGCCCGAAGTAGATCGGCACCAACGCCGCGACGAGGCTCTCGAGCGGGTGGGGCGGGTTGCGCGCGGTGACGACGAGGTCGTAGATCACCCTGGCCCACAGGTCGTCGGGGAAGTGGAACGTGCTGACCGTCTCGGCCATCTCCAGGGTCGACGCCGTCGTCGACGCCACGTCCCCGCCGATCCCCAGCCGCGCCCGAGCCGCGTCGCCGAGGCGTCCCGCTTCGGCGGCGAGCTCGAGGACCGACTCGAGCGACTCGGGCGACAGCATCGAACGCCACATGTCGGCGAGGGTCAGCGACCCGGCGTGGAACTCCGACAGCAGGCGGAGCGTGTTCACCTCGAGCGGCGGCGGGTCGATGATCCGCTCGAACCCGTACGCCGGGACGCCGTGACTGCCGCGGATCGGCAACCAGTGATCGGCGTTGGCCACGGCGAGGCGCAGGATCGTCCCGACGACCTGGCGGAACATCGGCCCCAGGTCGGCGCCCGGGTCCTTGGGATCGTGGATCTTGGCCCCGAGCCGGGTCTGGCAGACCGCGAACCCGCCGGTGAGGGCCGAGGTGGTCATCCAGATGTCGATGCCGAACTTGCTGATGTCGTCAGTCCAGTCGTCGAGCTCGAGGTAGTGGCGGACGAGGTCGCCGCTGACCCCGAAGTCGCCGCCGATGGGCTGGCGGATGCGGTGGCCGTACAGCGCTCGCGTGAGCGGATAGGTGACCGTGTTGGTGATCGTGCCGTCGTACTTGTAGCGGGCGTAGAGCGGCGCGACGAAGTCGTAGCCGCCCTTGAGGATCGGCCCGGCCAGGAGCTCGATCCATTCGGGGACGATCGACCGCAGGTCCGAGTCGACCACCACGAGCGCCTGGACCTCGAGCGCCGCGGCGATCTCGAAGATCGTGCGCAGGGCAGCACCCTTGCCGCCGACGCCATCGATCTCGGGATAGGTCAGGCTGACCCGCTCGAGCTTGTGGTTGGGCCGGGTGAGCAGGATCTCCTCGACATAGTCGGGCGGCTCCGTCTCGACGACGACGCGACCCGTGCCGTCGGGCGAACCGGCGTCCGAATTGACGACCACGGGACGGAGGTCGGGGAAGTACTGGACGAGCCCGGCCTGCGCGGCGCGAACCACGTAACCGATGGTCGCCGCGTTCTTGAAGCTGGGGATGCCGACCATGATGTCGGCGCTGCCGAGGCGGGTGATCTGATCCCGGACCGTCGGTGTGAGTACGGTTGAGGGCATCCCCTAGACCCTATCACC
>DATBMM010000141.1:0-8947 GCA_036554825.1 Candidatus Limnocylindrales bacterium | reverse complement strand
GACCGGCGATCTCGGCATCGCGGTCGCCTCCAAGTTCCTGGCCGTCGGGTCGGTCGTGCCGTGGGCGAGGGCCGGTGTGGGCGCGATCGCGACCCAGGCGCTGGCGAACGTGGCCTACGGGCCTGATGGGCTCGCGGCGCTGTCCGCCGGGCGCTCGGCGGGGGAGGCCCTCGCGCAGCTCACCGCCGCCGACGACGGCCGCGCCGACCGGCAGGTCGGCATCGTGGACGCGAACGGGGGAGCGGCCACCCACACGGGTCCAGGCTGCCTGGCCTGGGCCGGCGGTCGGGTCGCAGATGGCGTGGCCGTCCAGGGCAACATCCTGGCCGGGCCCCAGGTGGTCGACGCGATGCTGGACGCGTACGCCGCGGGGCACGCAGCCCCGTTCCCCGATCGGTTGCTGCTGGCGCTCCTCGCGGGTGATCGTGCGGGCGGGGACGCTCGCGGTCGCCAGTCGGCGGCGCTGCTGGTCGTCCGCGACGGCGCCGGGTACGGCGGCGCCAACGACCGCTGGCTGGACCTGCGTGTCGACGACCATCACGACCCGGTGCCGGAGCTCCGGCGCGTGCTCGACGTCTGGCGGATCCTGTACCAGCGACCCGAGCCCGCGGACCTGCTGCCGATCGACGAGGCCCTGGCGACAGAGCTGCGCGACCTCCTGGACCGCGCCGGGTGGGCGCCTGGTCGCGCCGACGCCTTCGCGACCACGGTCCGGGCAGCGGTGGCGGGCGTGCCGCGCATCGGCGAGCCACGCGATGCGGGACCGGCTTGGGACGCGGCGTGGGACGGCGCGCTGCTGACCTGGATGGGGGTCGCCAATCTCGAGGAGCGGACGGCCGCGACGGGCTGGATCGACCCGGTCGTGTTGGAGGAGCTGCGCCGCCTCGCCGGGGGGTGACACGGGGTCTACGCTCTCCGCGACATGGCTCGGAGCTTGCGCGTCCTGCGTCGCGATCCGGCCTTCCTGGTGGGCGGCGGCTTCGTCCTCGTCCTGCTCATCGTGACCGCCCTGACCCCCCTCATCGCGCCCTACGACCCGCTCGAGCAGTTCCGTGACGCCCTGCCGCTGACCGGCGACCCGGCCGGTCCCAGCGACCGGTTCCTGCTCGGCACCGATCGGTCGGGCCGCGACTATCTCAGCCGGCTGCTGTACGGGGCTCGAACATCGCTGCTCATCGGCATCGGTGCGAACGCGATCGCATCGATCTTCGGATTGACGGTGGCGGCCGCTGCCGCCCTCATCCGGTCACCGCGCATCGCCCTGCCGCGGGGCTGGAGCGCGCGGCTCCCGGTCGAGAACGCGCTGATGCGGCTCACCGACCTCTGGCTGTCGTTCCCGGTCCTTCTCCTGACCATCGCCATGGCCTTCGTCTTCGGGGCGAGCGTCGGCCTCGTGACGATCATCATCGGGACCACGCTGTGGACGGCCACGGCGCGGATCATCTACGGGCGGATGCTGGTACTCCGGGACGCCGAGTTCGTCGAGGCGTCTCGAGCCATCGGCACCTCCAGCCGCCGGATCTTCAGCCACCACCTGCTGCCGCACGTCCTGCCGATCCTGGCCGTCTACGCCTCGCTGGGGATCGCGGCGACGGTGTTGTTCGAGGCGACCCTGTCCTACCTCGGAGCCGGCGTGCCGCCGCCCACGCCGACGTGGGGGACGATGCTGGCCGATCACATCACGTGGTTCGCGACCGACCCGCGTCTCGTCATCCTGCCGGGTGCCTGCATCACCGCGACGGTCCTCGCGTTCAATCTGCTCGGCGACGCACTTCGCGATGCCCTGGATCCGAGATCGCGCTGATCCGCTCGCCGCGACCGGCCTACGGACCAGAAATGAAGAGGTGGAGGTTGGCTACCTAGGGAGGTCGCCCGATGGCACGGGCAGGGAGAGCGGACATGGTAGTCCGTGGTTCGCCCCGTCACGTCGCGGACCCGATTCGTCGAGGAGGATGAAGTGGACATCCGACGTGAGCATCGTCTCGGCCTGACGCTGGCCAGCGTCCTCGTCCTGATCGCCACGGCGTGCGGCGGAGCGACGCCGTCCGCGGCGCCCAGCGTCGCGGGAAGCCCAGGTCCGACCACGGCGGCTAGCGCCTCGCCGGCGGCCGAGCTCAACGGGACGGTCTCCATCGCCTTCGTCGGCGACATCCAGTACTGGGATCCGGCACTGGCCTACGACACCGTGTCGTGGGCCGCCAGCCGGCTGCTGTTCGACCAGTTGATCCACTACGACGCCGGGACCGGCCTGATCCCCGGACTGGCCGCCGAGATGCCGACCATCTCCGACGATGGCCTGGTCTACACCTTCAAGCTTCGCGACGGTGTCATGTTCCATGACACGACGGGTGCGGAGACCGGGGAGATGACGGCGGACGACGTCGTCTTCTCGATCAACCGCCTCCTCCGCCAGGATCTCAAGCCGAACCCGTCCCCGGTCGGTGGCGCGTTCTTCGGGATCATCGCCGGGGCCGACAAGGTCCTCGCGGGTGAGGCCGAGACGGCGAGCGGCCTGCGAGCGGTCGACCCATCGACGCTCGAGATCGAGCTGGCGAAGCCCGACAAGCGACTGCTCAACATCCTGGCGATGGGCTTCGGCTCGGTGATCCCCAAGGACTCGCCGATGGACGCGACCGAGTTCGCCAAGAACCCCATCGGGACGGGGCCCTACCACCTGTCGGAGTACACGCAGGGCCAGCGGGCGTCGTTCGCCCTCAACGACAGCTACTGGGGCGACCGCCCGATGAATGGCGGCGTCGAGATGCGGGTGAACGTCGACGACCAGACGCAGCTCCAACAGGCCATCGCCGGCCAACTCGATCTGATGGGCGATCCGGTGCCGCCTGGGTCGTTCACGGCGACCGTCAACGACCCCACACTCGAGGGACGCATCCATCGCCGCATCGACGTCGCGATCTTCTACCTCGCGATGGACACCTCGGCGCCGGGTTCGCCGCTCAGCGAGGTCAAGGTCCGACAGGCCTTCAACCACGCGGTCGACAAGGACAACCTGGTCCGCATCGCCAATGGCCGGGGCGGTCCGGCCCACTGCATCCTGCCACCGGCGATGCCCGGCCACGACCCCGCGTGCAAGCCGTACACGCTCGATCTGACCAAGGCCTCATCGCTCATGGCGGAGGCGGGTCAGGCCGGTGGCTTCTCCACCAAGCTGTACACGGACACGACCGACCTGTCGAAGGCATGGGCCGAGTCGATCCAGGCGGATCTCGCCAAGATCAACGTGCAGGTCGAGCTCGTGCTCCAGGACTGGGACGTCCTGCTCGGCACGATCACGACGCCGCACGAGGCGCCGATGGTGCTCATCGGCTGGTTCCAGGACTTCCCAGACCCGTCCGACTTCGTCGACCCGATCCTGTCGTGCGCGACGGCGGTGCCGGGCGGCGCCAACTCGTCGTGGTACTGCAACGAGGAGGTCGATGCCCTCGCTGCGGCGGCCCTCGGCGAGCCCGATGACGCCAAGCGCATCGCGATGTATCAGGACATCCAGAACAGGATCATGGCCGATGCCCCGTGGGTCCCGACCACCTTCAGCGAGACTGTCGAGGTCGTGTCCGCGCGGGTCGCCGGCACCTACCTGCATCCCGTCTATCCGTTCGACCTGAGGCCCATCTCGGTCGGCGAGTGACCTCGACCACTTCTCCTCCTGACCCAGGACCCCCCGCCGTGGGGGTCCTGGGTCGTTCGCGCCGCCCGGGGGCGTGATCGGCTACATCGCTCGCAGGATCCTCTGGGGCATCACGGTCCTGCTGGCCGTCGGGTCGCTGACGTTCGTGCTCGCCTACGTCGCGCCGGGCGACCCAGCGCGCGCGATCGCTGGGCGGAACGCATCGGCTGCGGCCGTCGAGGCGATCCGGGTCGCCCACGGCATGGACCGGCCGTTGCCCCAGCAGATGCTCGACTACCTCGGCGGTCTCCTGCAGCTCGATCTGGGGACGTCGTACCGGCTCAATCGGCCGGTGCTCGAGGTGCTCCTCGAGCGTCTGCCCGCGACCGTCGAGCTGGCGGTCGGCGGCCTCCTCATCGCCCTGTTGATCGGCCTCCCGCTCGGGATGCACTCGGCCCGACGGCCTGGCGGTCTGGTCGACCGCCTCGGGATCGTGGTCACCTCGTTCCTCGTCGCCGCGCCCGCCTTCTGGGTGGGTTACATGCTGCTCTACGCCCTCGCGTTCCAACCGGCGGTCCGCTGGGGCCTGGCGCTCTTCCCCATCGGTGGCTACGAGCCCTGGGACCTGCGCTACCTCGCCTTGCCGGCGTTGACGCTCGGGATCGGGCTGGCCGCCTACTACGCCCGATTGATGCGGACGGCGATGCTTGACGAGCTCCACCACGACTATGTGCGCACCGCCCGGTCCAAGGGACTGACCGAACGACGGGTCGCGTGGCGCCACGCGTTCAACAACGCGCTGCCCCCGGTGCTCATGCAGATCGGGCTCGACCTCGGTCTGCTGCTCGGTGGCGTCGTGATCATCGAGGCGGTCTTCTCGTGGCGCGGGATCGGCCGCCTGGCGATCGACGCCGTGACCCAGGAGGACCTGCCACTGCTGCTCGGGACGGTGCTCTTCGCGACGATGTGCATCGTCGTCGTGAACCTGGTCGTCGACCTGGCGGTCGCCTACCTGGACCGGCGGATCACGTTCATCCGCTAGGGCTGCCGATGTCGGCGGCGATCCCCAGTCGGTCGGCGATGGTCGCAGCCTGGATCCGGCTCGCGACGCCGAGCTTGCCCAGGATGTTCGACACGTGCACCCCGGCGGTCTTCGGGCTGATGAACAGGCGCTCGCCGATCTGCCGGTTGGACAGCCCCGCCGCGAGCAGGCCCAGGATCTCCAGCTCGCGCGCGGTCAGGCCGTACACGTTCGCGGGACCCTCGGCGACGGAGCCCGGACCGACGGCTCGCAGCGGATCGGTGCGAGCGGCCTCGAGCCCGACGCGGGCGCGGACCGCCAGACCCTCGGCGAGCTGGGCCAGTGGCGCCGCGCCGAGCGCGGTCGCGTCGGCGTGCGCCTCGCGCAGGATGGTCATGCCCGCCGCTCGCCCCGCACGGCCCGCCTCCAGGTAGGCCTCGGCCTGGCGGATGCGCGCGTACAGCGGTCGCAGCACCCAGCCCAACCCCGCCCAGGCATCGATGGCCGCCTGCCAACGGTCGGGATCCGGCGCTTCGGACGCTCGACCCGCCTCTGCCTGGGCAAGCGTCTGATATGCGCGGGCGCGCCGGCGCGTCGGACTTCGCTCCGCGCCCGACGGATCGAAGAGACCCTCGAGCTCGTCCAGAGCGTCGGCGACAGCCGCGGCGATGGTGGCCGCCGAGCGGGCATCGCGTCGGGCGAGCGCCCGCTCTCGGAGATCGCCTTTTGCGCGGATGTCGAGCCAATGCAGACAGGCCCGATGGTCCTCCCACGGGACGTGGGTCGGCGGCAGCGCCAATCCCTCGGCGACGACGCCGGCGACGTCCTCGAGCGCACCCTCCGCGAGCGTCAGCTCGGCGAGGTTCACCGCCCGCCAGCGGCCGATCGTCCGATCGCCGGTGTCCGCCCATGGCGCCGTCGTGACCATGTCCGCGCGGGCCGATGCGAGGTCGCCCAGGGCCGACGCGACGGCCGACCTCGTGATGAGTCGGGAGGTATCCGACCAGCCGCCCGCGGCGATCGGCTCGGTCGCGCCGAGCAGCTCCCAGGCCTCCCCCAATCGGCCCAACGACAGCAGGCACTCGGCACCGTTCGCGGCGATCGCCGCTCCGTAGTACGACTCGAAACCGTGATCGCGAGCCAGCGCGAGGCCCTCCCGCGCGATGGCGGCACCGAGCTCATCGTTGGTGCCCCACGCGGCGATGGCCGACAGGTCCAGGTAGACGACCGAGACATTCGCGGCGGGCGACGCACTCCGGATGGCCGCCAGGGCCGCGCCGATCTCCGCATCGCCCCGTTCGGTCTCGCCGGTCTCGTAGGCGATGGCGCCAAGCATGTTGCGGGCGGCCGCCTCGTCCCGCGGCGATCCTGCCGCGATGGCCGTCGCGCATGCCTCCTCGAAGACATGTCGTGCCGCCTCGAGATCGCCGCGGAACTGGTGGTGGTAGCCGAGCGCGATCAGCGCCTCGGCTCGGGCACCGGTCGGCGGCTCCGCCGGGATGACCCCGGCAGCCAGCTCGAGCACGTCCGCGAAATCCTCGTCCCCGGCCAGCCAGAGGTGCTCACCGAGATCGATCAGGAGCCGGCCCCGGCGATGCGGGTCGGCGTCGGGTGCGAGCCGCGCCAGGGCTGCGCGGATGAGGCGAGCGGCCTCCTTCGGCTCGCCGGACACGGCCGCGCAGACGGCGGCCCGATGGAAGAGCTCTGCGGCGTCCCAGCCCGGATGAGGCTCGACGTCTGGAGCGTGGTCGAGGAGCTCGATCGCCCTCCGGTAACGGACAAGAGCGTCCGCGTGGGCAGCGACCGCCTGGGCTGCAAGCGCGGCTCGGACCGATGCCACGATCGTCCCTGCCACATCACCGGCTCGATCGCGGTGATACGCGATGCGTGCCGTCCGCTGGGCAAGCTCGGCGTCGTCGCGCGCGTCGCGGGCCTCCAGGGCGGCTGCGGAGCGGGCATGCAGCCGTCGGCGCTCGGCATCGAGCAGGTCGGATTCGATGGCCTCGGCCATGAGCGCGTGACGGAATCCATAGCCTTCGTCGCGAGTCGCGATGAGGAGCCGGGCGCGGACCGCGTCGCGGATCGGCTGTAACACGTCCTCCTCGGGTCGGTCCATGACCTCAGCGAGGAACCGTTCGTCCACGCGGGATCCCGCGACGGCGGCTGCGCCGAGCAGCGATTGGACCTCCATCGGCTGCCGGCTCAGCTGGGCGAGCAGGATGTCGCGGAGACTGGGCGGCATCGCCGTGTCGTTCCCTTCCATGTGCGCCCACGCCAGCTGTTCGATGTAGAAGGGATTGCCATCCGATCGCCGGTGGATGCGTCGCAGCACGTCGTCGTCAGGCTCGTGACCGAGGATGATGCGCAACTGCGCCGCGGTCTCCTGCAGGTCGAGCGGTCCGAGTTCGATGCTCTCCACGACCGGACGTCTGCTGAGCTCGCCGAGGGTGCTCGCGAGCGGTGCATCGCGGTCGACCGCGTCCGTTCGGATCGTGGCGAGGATCAGGAACCCGCTGCGCTCGACGTTGCGGACGAGGAAGGACAACAGATCCTGCGTCGAGCGATCCGCCCAGTGGAGGTCCTCGATGACGAGGACCACGCGCCGCTCCCGAGCGACGCCTGCGATCGCGGTGAGTACCGCCTCGAACAGCCGGACCTGGCCGAGCCCGCTCAGCTCAGGCGCCGCGGCCGCGCGCGACGAGCGGCGTCGGGCGAGATCCGGGACGATCAGAGCGAGCTGGTCGACCACCGCATCGCGCAACAGGCCCGGCTCGAGCGTGCCGCGATCGACCGCGCTCCGCAGCGCTTCGGCGAAGGGACCGTATGGCAGGCCGGCGACCCCGAGCTCGACACAGCCACCGGAGAGGACTGCGCAGCCGTTCGCCTCGGCGTGCGCCTGGAATTCCGACACGAGGCGTGTCTTACCGATCCCCGCCTCGCCCCCACAGAGGACGGTGACGCCGGCGCCCTGGACGGATCGGGCCAATGCGGCATCCAGCCGATCGAGTTCTGGGCCTCGGCCGACGAAGGACGCGCGCACCTTCGCGCCCCCCATAGCCGCGGATGATGCTCACCCGAGGGTCGCTGTCAACCCTCGATCACGCTCACGCCGCCGGATTCGAACGAACCCGTGATCTTGTGGATCGGGCTGGCCAGGTCCGGGTCGGCTCCCTGCGCGTACACGCGCAGGCCGATCCGGTCGACGCTCCCCACGGCGTCGACCGTCTCGGCACTGAAGATATCGGCGCGCATCGGGTAGCGCCCCCCATCGCTACCCGATGCCTCTCCCCTGAGATGGATCCAGCCCTTCTTGGTGATGTTGATCCAGCCAAGGTCGACCGCGACCAGGTCGAGCTCGACGAGTCGCAACGCGAGCTCCGCCGGTCCCCGGCCCGCCTGACAGACGGTGCCCGGGATCGACAGCCGCAACGGGATCAGCCGCTCCGACCCATCGTCGGGGCGGATCCGCCCGTCGGCGACGAGATCGAACCGTCCGGCCGCCGAGATCCCGGACGCGATGGTGGTCATGCCTGGCTCCCGTACGACGGCGTTCACGGTACGGGGAGATGCGCCTTGCGACATCGGGCGACATCCCTACGACGGGCACCGGCATCTCTTCATTTCCCGAGAGGTGTCGAGGCCCGCCAGGGCGTGATACCTAGTCGGCCACCCGACGGAAGATCGTGACCGCGTTCTGGCCGCCGAACCCGAAGCCGTTGACGGCGACCGTCTCGACGGCCGCCCGTCGGGCGGTGAGCGGCACGTAATCGAGGTCGCATTCTGGGTCTGGCGTGCGCAGATTGGCGGTCGGCGGGATCACGCCGTCCCGGATCGCGCCGAGCGCGGCGAGCGCGCTGGCGATGCCCGCCGCGCCCACGAGGTGCCCGATCATGGACTTCGGCGAGCTGATGGCGACCTTGTAGGCGTGGTCGCCGTAGGCGGCCTTGATCGCGCGCGTCTCGGTCACGTCGTTCAGGGGCGTGGCCGTGCCGTGGGCGACGATGTAGTCGACCTCGTCAGGAGCGATGCCGGCATGGCGAAGCGCATTCGTCATCGACCGCGCCTGGCCCCGCCCGGTGGGCTCGGGAGCGCTGATATGGAACGCGTCGGCGGTCAGCGCCCCGCCGATGATCTCCGCGATCGGCGTCGCGCCGCGGTTGCGGGCGTGCTCCAGCGACTCCACGATCGTGATGCCGGCACCTTCGCCGAGGACGAAGCCGTCGCGCGTGGCATCGAACGGTCGCGACGCGCTCTCGGGCTCGTCGTTGCGCTTCGAGAGTGCGGTCATGTTGGCGAGCGCC
>DATBMM010000118.1:0-32479 GCA_036554825.1 Candidatus Limnocylindrales bacterium | reverse complement strand
GCGCACGCCGCTGACCGGTCTGTCCGGCTATCTCGACCTCATCCTCGACGGCCAGGTCGACGACGAGGCCGTCGTTCGCGAGTTTCTCGAGCGCGGCCGGTCGATCGTCGGGTCGATGACCGAGCTGATCGGCGACCTCCTTGAGCTGTCGCGCATCGAATCCGGCTCGCTCGTGCTGGAGTGCGAACCGTTCTCGGTCGCCGACGTGCTGCACACCGTCGGCGCCGCGCTGCTGCCGATCGCCCTGGAGCGGGAGGTGCCCTTCGTGACGACGCCACCGTCGCGCATCGGGACCGCCACAGGCGACCGACGACGGGTCGAGCAGATCGTCACGAATCTCGCGTCGAACGCCTTGAAGTACGGCTCCGGCGGCGTCGAGATCGAGCTGACCGGATGGTTCGACGGCCCGGTGGCCATCATCGTCGTGCGCGACGAGGGACCCGGCATCGGCGCAGAAGATCGCGCCCGGGTGTTCGAGCGCTTCTACCGGATGGCCGACCATGAACGCGTCACGGGCACCGGTCTCGGCCTGTCGATCGCCCGCGACCTGGCACGCCGGATGGGCGGCGACCTCGACGTGGCGAGCCAGCTTGGCGTCGGGTCGGCCTTCGTCCTGGTCCTGCCGGGTCCGTCGGCGGCCGTCGAACGGGACGTCATCGGCGCCGCCACGACGCTCGCCCTCGAACACGAGACCGATCGCCTCGAAGCCCTCGGGGCCGTCCGGGCGAGTGGCTCGAAGCGGTCCGCGACCGCACGCCCGCCGCTCGGTCACGCTCCTCGTCGGGTCGTCCCGGCCGGCTCACGCCGCTAGCCGAGGGGTGGAGTTATCCACCAAACCTGCCGGATCCGGGGAGTTCGTGGATAACCCGGTTGACGCTCCCTCGCCGCGCCCCGTACGGTCCCCTCCCGCACTGGGGCGACGCGAGGGTAACGCGGTCCACGAGGGGCACGGGGAGACCCGGCCACGAACCGGATGGATCGCGGAAGACCGGACGATCATCGCCTTTGGTGCGAGACGAGTCGACGCCGGGAGCGGTGCCGCGCCGCGTGGTACGCAAGGCCAAGGAGGCGTACCGTTGGATCGCTGGCGCGAGCCGCTCCCGACGCGCGTCTTGGACACCCCGGCCCTTCCACCGTCGTACGCCGCTGCCCTTCGGCACGGGCTGTCCGCGCTTGATCTCCAGCTATCGCCGGAGGCCCTCGGGATCATCGAGGGGCATGCCCGGCTGCTCCTGGCCTGGACGGCGTCCATCAACCTCACCGCGATCCGTGACCCGGCCCGCCTGGCGACCGACCACGTCGTCGACAGCCTGACCGCGCTGCCCTGGATCGCCGCCCGTCGGCCCGACCGGTTGCTCGATCTCGGGTCGGGCGGCGGGTACCCGGGCCTGCCGCTCGCCGCGGCGCTCGCGGACACCGGACCGGCGCCGGAGGTGACGCTGCTCGAGCCGATCGGCAAGAAGGCCCGGTTCCTGCAGACGGTCGTCGACGCGACCGGCGTCGCGGGTCGTGTCCGCGTCGATGCCCGCCGGGCCGAGGACCTGGCCCGCCCCGACGGGGCGGCCGGCACCTGGTCCGTCATCACGGCGCGGGCCGTCGCCTCGACCGCCGATCTCGTCGAGCTGGCGATCCCCCTGCTGGCGCCGGGCGGCTCGCTGGTCGCCTGGAAGCGTGGCGATCTTGCTGCCGAGCTGGACGCGGCGGGGCGAGCGGTCGATGCGCTCGGTGGCGGCACGCTCGAGGTCCTCGACGTGTCGGTCGACGGTCTGGCCGGCCATCGGCTCGTCGTGGCCACCCGCGACGCGCACGGCCACGTGCCGGCGGGGTACCCACGTGACCCGGGGGTACGGCGCCGGCGGCCGTGGTGACCCCCGAACGCTCCGCGGCTGTACCCTCACGCGGATGCGCGTCGCGGTCCTGTCGGACATCCATAGCAACATCGTGGCGCTCGATGCGGTCCTCTCCCACGCCGGCGACGTCGATGCCATCTGGCACCTCGGCGACGTGGTCGGCTACGGTCCGGAACCCGACGCGGTGGTGGCGCGCCTGAGCGAGCGCGAGGCGACCGGCGTGCGCGGCAACCACGACGCCGCGGCGATCGGAGGATTCGAGATCGAGTGGTTCAACCCGGAGGCCCGCGCGGCAGCCGAGTGGACCCGCGAGACGATCGCGTCAAAAACCCTGGCCTGGCTCACCGCCCAGCCGGAGCGCCGCACGATCGACGACATGCTGCTCGTGCATGGCAGTCCGCGTGATCCACTCCGTGAGTACGTCACCGATCGCGAGGCCGCGTCCGACAACATGGATCTCCAGGAGACGCAGCACGCGCTCCATGGCCACACCCATGTCCCCGTCGCGTGGATGGCGACCCCCGACCGGGTCGCGCTCGTCCAGGGGCGCGACGGCGGCGCCATCGAGCTCGGGGCACATCGCAGCCTCATCAACCCGGGCAGCGTCGGCCAGCCGCGGGACGGCGATCCGCGCGCGGCGTACCTCATCCTCGACCGGGAGGTCGGCCGGGTGACGTGGCATCGCGTCGCATACGACATCGCCGGGGTCCAGGCGGCGATGCGATCGATCGGGTTGCCCGAGCGACTCGCGGCACGGCTGACGTTCGGCGTGTGATCGACGGCATGACGAGGCCCGCCGCGTGATCGGCGGGCGGCGCTCGCTCCAGGGCCGCAAGCCCGGCGACAAGCGCGTCCGCGTGGAGCGGCCGCACGCGCCGTTCTTCCGCTATACCGGCAAGGGACAGCTCACCGCAAAGGAGGCGGCCAGCGTCCCCACGACGCCGGGCGGGCTCCTGCTGGCCAGGATCCGCGCGCTCCTCCTCGGGCGCCCGCTACACCAGGAGGAGGAGATCGGCGAGCGGCTGTCGAAGACCAAGGCGCTCGCCATCTTCAGCTCGGACGCCATCAGCTCGTCGGCGTACGCGACCGAGGAGATCATCCTCGCCCTCATCCTGGGTGGGGCGGCCCTCGCGGCCCTGCAGTTCTCGCTGCCGGTCGCGGTGGCGATCGCCGTGCTGCTGGCGGTGGTGGCCTTCAGCTATCGCCAGGTGTGCATCGCCTACCCGACCGGTGGCGGGTCCTACTCGGTGTCGAAGGCGAACTTCGGCCGGCTGGCGTCGCTCGTCGCGGCGTCGGCGCTGCTCATCGACTACAACCTGACGGCGGCGGTGTCGACGTCCTCGGCCGTCGAGCAGATCGTGTCGGCGTTCCCGGCGCTCGGCGACATCCGCGTCTGGATCGGCATCGGGGCACTCGGGCTGATCACGCTCGCCAACCTGCGCGGCGTCCGCGAGGCCGGCAACATCTTCGCGGTCCCGACGTACCTCTTCATGTTCAGCGCGTTCGCGATGATCGCGATGGGCGCGTACCGGATCATCGTGCTCGACGAGCAGCATGCCCCGCCGCCCGAGGTGGTGGCCGCGACGACCGAGACCGCCGGGGCGGTGTCCCTCTTCCTGCTCCTGCGGGCGTTCGCCTCGGGCGCCGTGGCCCTGACCGGGACGGAGGCCATCGCGACCGGCGTCCCGGCGTTCAAGCCGCCCGAGTCGAAGAACGCGGCGACCACGCTCCTCGTCATGGCCGGCATCCTGGCGACCCTGTTCATCGGGATCACGTTCCTCGCCACCAGCTTCGCGATCTATCCGACCGTGCCCGAGCTGTTCGGCGAGGAGGTCGAGCACAAGACCGTCATCGCGCAGGTCGCCGGCACGGTGTTCGGCGCCTCGTCACTGCCCTTCTACCTGTTCCAGGCGTTCACCGCGTTGCTGCTGTTTCTCGCCGCGAACACGAGCTTCGCCGCCTTCCCGCGCCTGGCCGCGGTCCTCGGCGAGGACGGATTCTTCCCGCGCCAGTTCGCATTGCGCGGGGACCGGCTCGCGTTCTCGATGGGCATCCTGCTGCTCGGCCTGATCGCGGCCTCGCTGGTCCTGATCGCCGGCGGCCGGACCCACGCGCTGATCCCGCTCTACGCAGTCGGCGTGTTCATCGACTTCACGATCAGCCAGGCGGGCATGATCCGGCACTGGCTGCGGACCCGCGAGCGCGGCTGGCGCTACCGCCTGGCGATCAACGCCATCGGCTGCGCGGCCACCGCGGTCGTGGCGGTCGTCGTCACGAGCGTGAAGTTCTTCGACGGCGCCTGGTTCGTCGTCCTGCTGATCCCGATCCTCGTCAGCATGATGCTGTTCATCCGACGCGAATACGACTCGCAGGAGCGCGAGCTGCACGTCCGCGAGGACCTCGTGGTGTCGGGGCCGCAGCGCGAGCAGCGCGTGGTCATCCCCGTGAACGGCATCAACCGGGCCGTCATCCAGGCCGTCAACTTCGGGCGAACCATGAGCCGCGACGTGCGGGCAGTGTTCGTGACCGAGGACACCGAGGAGGGTGAGGCGATCCGCGATCGCTGGGAGCGGCAGGTTCCCGGCGTGCCCCTGGTGATCGTCGAATCGCCGTACCGTGCGGTCATCTCACCGGTGCTCGCCTACCTCGACGTGCTGGACCAGGCGTGGCCACCCGACAAGGAAGCGCCGATCACGATCGTCGTCCTGCCCGAGTACGTCGCCCGCCACTGGTGGGAGCGGCTGCTCTACAACCAGACCGCGAAGCGACTCAAGCAGGCCATCCTGGGCCGCGAGCACACCGTCATCGCCGACGTGCCGTACCGCCGCCAGTGACGGTCGCCCGCGGCGTCCGGGGTCGCCCGGCGGGCCCGGGGTCGCGGGCCCGGGGTCGCCCGGCGCGCGGTGGTATCGTGCCCATCCATGCCCGACCACGAGACCGCCCCGTTCCATCGCGCGGTCATCGCCCTCAACGGCGGCAGCAGTGACGCTCGGATCGTCCGGCTCGTCGCCAGCCAGGCCGTCAAGACCAAGGCCGAGCTCATCGCGGTGCATGTCGTCGAGATCGACTGGACCCTGCCCCTCGATGCCGACATCGCCGGCCGTTCGGAGGACGTCCAGCGCGTGCTCGACTCCGCGGAGCAGACCGCCGAGGCGTTCAAGGTGACGCTGGAGCCGGTCCTCCTCCAGGCACGTGATGTCGCCGCGGCGATCGTCGACGAGGCGACCGAGCGCGGGGCCGACCTCCTGGTGGTCGGGTTGCCCTATCGCAAGCGTTTCGGCGGGGAGTTCGCCATCGGCCGGACCATCCCGTACATCCTCCAGAACGCGCCCTGCTCGGTGTGGGTCGTGCGCGAGCCGATGAGCGAGGAAACCGGATGAAGATCGTCATCGTGGGCTGCGGGCGCGTCGGCGCGTCGGCCGCCGAGCTTTGGAGCAAGGCTGGCCACGAGGTCATCGTGCTGGACATTTCGACGCGGGCGTTCGAGCGGCTGCCGTCGGGCTTCGGCGGGACGGCGGTCCGCGGTGATGGCACGGACGAGGACGTCCTCCGCCGTGCTGGGGCGGAAGGCGCCGACATCTTCCTGGCCCTGACCGAGGGCGACAACCGCAACGTCATGGCGGCCCAGCTCGCGGTCGAGGCGTTCGGGGTCCCGCGTGTCATCGCCAAGATCAACGACCCGGTCCGCGCCGCTGCCTACGCCGAGCTCGGCATCGCCACGTTGTGCCGCACGGGTCTGATGGTCGATGCCGTCAACGCGCACCTCGGGTTCCCGTCATCCGGGCTGGCGGGCATGCTCGACGCGAGCGGTCACCATCCGGGCGGTGACCATCACTCCCCGTCCACGTCCCAGCAGAGCGACGCGCCCTCGGGCGCCGGCCCCGTGCCGGCGGCGCCGGGCGCGTCGATGGAGGCCTAGATCGTGTTCGTCCTGGTGGTCGGTGGTGGGAAGGTCGGGTACTACCTGGCCAAGGAGCTGCTCGACTCGGGCCACGAGGTGGCCCTCATGGAAAAGGACCCGGAGCGGGCGCGCCAGATCGCCGACGAGATCGGGTCGATCGTCATCGCGCATGATGGCTGCGAGGGCAAGTATCTCGGCGAGGCCGGCTCGAACCGGGCCGACGTGGTGGCCGCGGTGACCGGCGACGACGAGGACAACCTCGTCATCTGCCAGATGGCCAAGCACCACTTCGACGTGCCGCGGACCATCGCCCGCGTCAACAACCCGAAGAACGAAACGCTGTTCAGGCACCTCGGCGTCGACGAGCTCATCAGCCCGACCCGGATGATCCTGGGCTCGATCGAGCAGGACATCCCGGTCCACGAGCTGCTCCACCTCGCCGCGCTGGGCGAGGGCGAGCTCGAGCTCATCGAGGCGCACCTGCAGCCGGGCTCGCCGGCGATCGGTCGGGCGCCGCGCGACCTCGAGATCCCGGAGGGCTGCTCCCTGTTCGCGGTCATCCGCGATGGCGTGGCCTCGCCACTCCGCCCGGACACCGTCCTGCGCGAGGGCGACAAGGTCATCGCCATCGGCAAGCAGGAGTGCGAGGACCTGCTCCACGGCCAGCTCATCGGCGACCCCGAGGCGACCGCAGCCGGCTGACGCCGGTCGGCCCGAGCCCGAGTCCAGAACGAGACTGCCGCACCGGGCGCGCCCCGAGCGTCCGGCTCGAAAAGCAGGACTTCATCCAACGAGGCGCCCCGGACTCTTGACAACATCATTGTCAGGGTTCTAGCATCCAGTCATGTCCATCACCCCGGCCGTCGACCGACGCCGGGATCGCATCACAGGAGGTGCATGACATGACTCTCGTGCGCCGCACGTCGCCGATCAACGAGCTCGTCTCGCTGCGCCAGGCGATGGATCGGCTCTTCGAGGACAGCTTCGTGCGTCCCCGCGGCTGGGGGCTCACCGCCGACATGGGCGGGGGCTTGCCGCTCGACGTCACGAGCACCCCGGAGGCGCTCCTCGTCGAGGCCGCGCTGCCGGGCATCCGTCCCGAGGATGTGGATATCACCGTGGAGGACGGCACCCTGACGATCCGCGCCGAGTCGTCCGACGAGCGCGAGGAGACCGAGGGCGAGGCGATCATCAAGGAGATCCGCCGGGGCTCGATGAGCCGGACGGTGACGTTGCCGACCGGCCTGGAGGCCGACAAGGCGACCGCCACGTTCGAGAACGGCGTGCTCCGACTCACGTTCCCGCGAGCCGAGGCCGTCAAGCCGCGGCAGATCCGCATCAGCCCGACCATCGATGGCCAGTCCACGAACGGCTCGACCGGCGACACCGCCAGCGAGTCGACCCAGTCTCCGGCCTGACGCGGTGGTGGCGCCGCGCGCCGAGCGCGACCCCTCGCGACCGGTCTACGTCATCAGCGTGGCCGCGAGCATCGTCTCCGCGCATCCACGAACGCTGCGGATCTACGAGGACGAGGGGCTCCTCTGCCCGGCGCGGACGCCCACCAACATCCGGCTCTATAGCGAGAACGACATCCGCCGGATCCTCTGGATCCGGCACCTCACGCGGGAGCGCGGCGTGAATCTCGCCGGCATCCGCATCCTGTTCGAGCTGGAGGAGCGCCTCGGCGCCCGCATCCTCGAGGCGTTGTACGCCGAGGGGACCGGCGATGCCTCCCCCACCCGGACCGCCAAGCCAACCGAACTCGATCGATCGACGGCCGACCGTTGACCGACCGACCGTCGAACCATCCGTCGGCGGGGCGCCGCCCCGCCGACATCGAACGCTGAACGTCAGGAGATCCCGATGGCCAAGCGACCGTCCGAACCGGTCGATCAGACACCCGACGAGACCGCCGAGACGGTCCGCGAGCTCCCGCTCGTCGCCCTCCGCGAGACCGTCATCTTCCCGGAGATGATCGTCCCGCTCCAGGTGGGGCGCGAGAAGAGCGTCAACGCCCTCAACGCGGCGGTGACCGAGGGCGGACCTATCGCGCTCGTCACCCAACGCCAGGCCGAGCAGGAGGACATCAACGAGACCTCCGAGCTGTACGGCATCGGCACGCTGGCCAAGATCGCGCAGGTCGTCCAGCTCCAGGACGGCACCGTCCGCGCCATCGTCCAGGGCCAATCGCGGCTGCGCCTGCGTGGCTTCACCCAGACCGACCCCTACCTGCGCGCGTCCATCGAGGAACTCCCCGACGAGTCGCCCGACGGCCTCGAGGTCCAGGCGCTCATGCGCACGGTCCAGGCCCAGATCGAGCAGTACGTGGCCAACGGGGCCCCGGTGCCGCCCGAGGCGGCCGTCGCTGCCCGCAACATCACCGAGCCCGGCCTGCTCGCCGACATGGTGGCGTACAGCCCCGACATGTCGACCGAACAACGCCAGGAGTTGCTCGAGACGATCGACGTCACCGAGCGCCTGAAGCTCGTCTCGAACGTCCTCGCCAACCAGGTCGAGATCCTCGAGCTCAAGGGTCGCATCCAGTCCGAGGTCAAGTCGGAGATGGACAAGACCCAGCGCGAGTACATCCTCCGCGAACAGCTCAAGGCGATCCAGCGCGAGCTCGGTGAGGACGACCCCCAGCAGGCCGAGATCAACGAGCTGCGCGAGAAGGTCGAGGCCGCCGGTATGCCGGAGGAGATCAAGGCCCGGGCGATCAAGGAGATCGACCGGATGAGCCGGATCCCCTCGGCCTCGCCCGAGGTCGGCGTCATCCGCACGTACGTCGATTGGCTGATCGGTCTGCCGTGGAACGTGTCGACCGACGACCAGCTCGACATCACGGAAGCCGCCCGGGTCCTCGAGGACGACCACTACGGCCTCGAGAAGATCAAGGAGCGCATCCTCGAGTACCTCGCGGTGCGCACGCTCGCGGACGAGATCCGCAGCCCGATCCTCGCCTTCGTCGGGCCCCCCGGCGTGGGAAAGACGAGCCTGGGCAAGTCCATCGCCCAGGCGATGGGCCGTAAGTTCGTGCGGATGAGCCTCGGTGGCATCCACGACGAGGCGGAGATCCGCGGCCACCGGCGCACCTACATCGGCGCGCTGCCCGGCCGCATCATCCAGAGCATCAAGACCGCTGGGTCGAACAACCCGGTGTTCATGCTCGACGAGGTCGACAAGATCGGCATGGACTTCCGGGGTGACCCGTCGTCCGCGCTGCTCGAGGTGCTCGACCCGGAGCAGAACAACACGTTCCAGGACAACTACCTGGAGGTGCCGTTCGATCTGAGCAAGACCCTCTTCATCGCCACGGCCAACCTGCTCGACCCGATCCCGGCGCCGTTGCGCGACCGGATGGAGATCGTCCAGCTGCCCGGCTACACCGAGCAGGAGAAGATCGAGATCGGCAAGCGGTTCCTCATCCCCAAGCAGATGAAGAACCACGGTCTGTCCGAGAAGACGATCGGCATCACCGACGAGGCCATGACCGAGCTCGTCCGCTCGTACACGCACGAGGCCGGCGTCCGGAACCTCGAGCGTGAGATCGCCAACGTCATGCGCAAGGTGGCGCGGCAGGTCGCCGAGGGCCGCAAGCGCAAGACGGTCGTCGACCAGAAGAAGCTGGCCGAGTTCCTCGGTCCGCAGCGCTTCGAGTACGGCGAGCTCGAGGCGGAGGACCAGGTCGGTTCGGCCACGGGTCTGGTCGTGACCGAGGTCGGTGGCGACGTCGTCGCGATCGAGGTCACCCGCATGGAGGGCAAGGAGGACTTCATCCTCACCGGCCAGCTGGGCGAGGTGATGCGCGAGAGCGCGCGGGCCGGCCTGTCGTGGACGCGGGCACACGCGCGCGAGCTCGGCATCGCCCGTGACGTCTTCGAGAAGAACACCCTGCACATCCACGTCCCGGCGGGGGCCATCCCCAAGGACGGGCCGTCGGCCGGCATCACGATGGCGACCGCGGTGGTCAGCGCGCTCACCGGCATCCCCGTCCGCAAGGACGTCGCGATGACGGGCGAGATCACGCTGCGCGGTCGCGTGCTGCCGATCGGCGGGCTGAAGAGCAAGATCCTCGCCGCCCACCTGTCGGGCGCGAAGACCGTGATCATCCCCAGGAAGAACGAGAAGGACCTGCGGGACATCCCCGACGAGATCCGCAAGTCGATGAAGCTCGTCCTCGTCGAGTCGATGGACCAGGTGCTCGAGGCGGCCCTTCGGCGCAAGCCGAAGGCCCTCGAGACCGAGCCACCGAAGATCGTCAAGGGCAGCGATCCGATCGAGCCGGAGCCCGAGGGCCCGGTCCGCCGGACGAATTTCCCACCCACCGAACAGCCCCCCGTCGTGGTGGAGAGCCACTGACGATGGGATCTGCGACTGCGCAGTTCACTACGCCGTAGGGCAGTAGGCTGCCATGGAGTTCCAGGACTACTACGCGGTCCTTGGTGTGCCGAGGACCGCTTCGCAGGCAGACATCAAGAAGGCGTTCCGGAAGGCGGCGCGCGAGCATCATCCCGACCAGAACAAGGGTGACGCCGAGGCGGAGCGCCGGTTCAAGGCGGTCAATGAGGCCAACGCCGTGCTGTCCGATCCGGACAAGCGCGCCCTCTACGACCGCCTCGGCAAGGACTGGGAGGCGTATGCCCGGGCCGGCGCCGCAGCGCCGGGCGCCGCCGGCGCGGCCAGCCGCGCCCGGTCGGGCGGCGACCCGTTCGCGGGCTTCGCCGGCTACGGCGGTCAGGGCGGCAACGTCCGCTACGAATTCCGCACGACCGGTGACGCCGGCGAATTCAGCGACTTCTTCCAGGCGTTCTTCGGCGGCGCGGCGGCCGGTGCCGGCACGTCGCGCGCCGCGAGCGGCGGGCGCGGCCAGACGATCGAGGAGATCCTGGCGAGCATGGGCATGGAGCTCGACGGGTCCGCCCGCGCGTCTCGTCCGGCCGGCGGCGGTCGGGTGACCGCCGCCCCCAAGCCGTCTGCCGAGGCCGTCGCCGAGATCACGCTCGATGAGGCGTACCACGGCACGACCCGTCTCGTGGAGGTCGACGGCAAGCGGCTGGAGGTGAGCATCCCGAAGGGCGCCGACACGGGCAGCCGCATCCGGCTGACCGGGAAGGCACCGGGCGGCGGCGACCTGTTCGTCGTCGTCCGCCAGACACGCGATCGGACGTTCACCAGGCGCGGTGCCGACCTGGAGCGTGAGCTGCCGATCTCGCTCCGCGAGGCGCTCCTCGGCGCCGACGTCCACGTCCGCACGCCGAAGGGCCGGGTCCTCCTGACGATCCCGGCGGGCACGCAGCCGGGTCGCGTCTTCCGGCTCAGCGGCCAGGGCATGCCCCGCTTCAAGGCCGACGGCCACGGCGACCTCTACGTCAAGGCGAAGGTCGTCCTCCCGACCGACCTATCGACCGAGGCCCGGACCGCCGCCGAGCGGTTCCTCGATCTCGCCGATCAGCCAAACCCCCGCGCACGAGAGAGCTGACCTGATGCAACTCGACCGTTTCACCCAGAAGGCCCAGGAGGCCATCGTCGCGGCCCAGGAGGCCGCCCAGCGCCTCCAGAGCCCGATCCTCGATGCGGAGCACCTGCTGAGCGCCCTCGTGGAGCCCGATGACGGGATCCCCGCCGAGACGCTGCGTCGGCTCGGGGTCGACCTGCCCGCGTTCCGCGGCGAGCTGGCCGCGGGGCTGGCCAAGCGTGCCCGGATCCAGGGCGGCTCGCTATCGCTCGACCCGCGGGCAAAGGCATCGATCGAGCGCGCCGAGTCCGAGGCGCGCCGGCTGGGCGACGAATATGTCTCGACGGAGCACCTGCTGCTGGGCGTCGCCGAAGCCGGCGGTGATGCCCAGGCGCTCCTGGAGCGCCACGCCGCCGGCAAGGAGGCCATCCTCCAGGCGCTGCAGAGCGTCCGCGGCGGCCAGCGGGTGACGTCGCAGAACCCCGAGGGGACCTACGCGGCCCTGGAGAAGTACGGTCGCGACCTCACGGTCGAAGCCCGTGCCGGCAAGCTCGACCCGGTCGTCGGCCGCGATGACGAGATCCGGCGCGTGATCCAGGTCCTGAGTCGCCGGACCAAGAACAACCCGGTGCTCATCGGGGAGCCGGGCGTCGGCAAGACCGCCATCGCCGAGGGCCTCGCCCAGCGCATCGTCCGCGGCGACGTTCCGGAGGGCCTGAAGGGCAAGCGCGTCGTCGCGCTCGATCTGGGCGCGCTCATCGCCGGTGCCAAGTTCCGCGGGGAGTTCGAGGAACGCCTCAAGGCCGTGCTCAAGGAGATCAAGGACAGCGACGGCCAGGTGATCCTGTTCATCGACGAGCTCCATACCGTCGTCGGCGCTGGAGCGGCGGAAGGCGCCATGGACGCCTCCAACCTGCTCAAGCCGATGCTCGCCCGCGGCGAGCTCCACACGATCGGGGCGACCACCCTCGACGAGTACCGCAAGCACATCGAGAAGGACGCCGCCCTCGAGCGACGCTTCCAGCCGGTCCTCGTCGACCAGCCCACCGTCGAGGAGACGATCTCGATCCTGCGCGGCCTGCGCGAGCGGTACGAGGTCCACCACGGCGTGCGCATCACCGATTCCGCGCTGGTCGCCGCCGCCACCTTGTCTGACCGCTACATCAGCGACCGCTTCCTGCCCGACAAGGCCATCGACCTGGTCGACGAGGCGGCATCGCGCCTGCGCATGGAGATCGACTCCATGCCCATCGAGCTCGACGAACTCGAGCGCCGCCGGATCCAGCTCGAGATCGAGCGCGAGGCGCTCCGCAAGGAGACCGACGACGCCTCGAAGACCCGGCTCGAGGCGCTCGAGAGGGAACTGGCCGACCTCGAGGAGGAGTCGGGTGGCCTGAAGCAGCGCTGGGAGGCCGAGACGTCGGCCATCGCCGCCATCCGCGCCACGCGCACCGAGCTCGAATCGGTGGCGACGCGCATCGAGCAGGCCGAGCGCGAAGCCGACTTCGCGACCGCCGCCGAGCTCAAATACAGCACCCAGAAGCAGCTCCAGGACACGCTCGCCGAGCAGGAGGGCTCGCTCGCCGCCCTGCAGGGCCCGGGAGCGCTCCTCAAGGAGGAGGTCGGGGCCGACGACATCGCCGGCATCGTGGCGGCCTGGACCGGCATCCCGGTCAGTCGCCTCATGGAGGGCGAGACCGCCAAGCTGATCAAGATGGAGGAGCGCCTCCACGAGCGGGTGGTCGGCCAGGACGAAGCCATCCAGGCGGTGTCCGACGCCGTCCGCCGCGCACGCGCCGGGCTGAAGGACCCGCGCCGGCCGATCGGCTCCTTCCTGTTCCTCGGCCCGACCGGCGTGGGCAAGACGGAGCTCGCCAGGGCCCTCGCCCAGTTCCTCTTCGACGACGAGGCCGCGCTCGTCCGCATCGACATGAGCGAGTACATGGAGAAGTTCTCCGTGTCGCGGCTGGTCGGTGCCCCGCCGGGCTACGTCGGCTACGAGGAGGGCGGCCAGCTCACCGAGGCCGTCCGGCGCCGGCCGTACCAGGTCGTGCTCCTGGACGAGATCGAGAAGGCGCATCCGGACGTGTTCAACATCCTGCTCCAGGTCCTCGACGACGGCCGGCTCACGGACGGTCAGGGCCGGACGGTGGACTTCAAGAACACCGTCGTGATCATGACCAGCAACATCGGGTCGGCAGCGATCGCGGCGACCACCGCACGCGCCGGCGACGAGGCGTACGAGGCGATGAAGCGCGACGTCACCGAGGCGCTGCGCTCGCAGTTCCGGCCCGAGTTCCTCAATCGGGTCGACGAGGTGATCGTGTTCCACGCCCTCACCGACGAGGACCTCGGGGCGATCGTCGATCTGCTCATCGCCGATCTGGACCGGCGCCTCGCCGATCAGGACTTGACGCTCGAGCTGACGGCCGCCGCCAAGGCCCTCATCCTGCGCGAGGGGACCGACCCGGCGTACGGCGCCCGACCGCTCAAGCGGACGATCCAGCGGCTCGTCGAGAACCCGCTGGCGCGGGCCCTCGTCGCCGGCGAGTTCCGGCCCGGCGACCGCATCACGGCCGACGCGGATCTCGCCTCCGGAACGCTCGTGTTCTCGACCGAGGGCGCGACCGTCGTGACCGAGGGCAACCGCCGCGACGCCAGGGCGACGCCGGCCGAGGAAGCGGTCGGGGCCGGTGCCGGCGGCCGCGGACGCCGGAGCTCGCCGCTCGACCTGCCGTCGACGCGTCGTCCACGCGACGACGGCGAGCTGGTCAACTAGGCCGGGCGGCGATCCGACGGTGCGGTTCGAGGCGATCGCCGCCCGGCTCGAGCCGCTCCCCGACCCGTTGCCGTCGCCGCTCGACGCGCTGATGCCCGTCCGGACGGACGGGGGCACGTGGCGTTTCCCAGGTGCGGGGGCGCCGCCGGGTGGGCGGCCGGCAGCGGTCCTGGTGCTGCTGTACCCGGACGACGCCGCGGACGCTCGGGTCGTCCTCATCGAGCGACCCACGGTCGATGGTCGCCATCATTCCGGCGAAGTCAGCTTCCCGGGCGGCAAGGCCGAGCCCGATGACGCCGACGCCGTGGCCACGGCCCTCCGCGAGGCAGCCGAAGAGGTGGGGCTCGACGCGCAAGCCGCGGACGTTCGCGTCGTCGGCGTGCTCGACCGCCTCTGGATCCCGGTCAGCGACTTCGCGGTGACACCGGTCGTCGCGCTGGCACCCCGCCGGCCCGAGCTCGTCGCCGCCCCGGCCGAGGTGGTCCGCATCGTCGAGCCGCCTGTCACGATGTTCCTGCCCGATGCCCCGCTCGGCGTGGTCGAGCGGACGGTCCGCGGATGGCCGATCCGCTACGGCCACTACGAGGTGGATGGGCTGTCGGTGTGGGGAGCGACCGCCCGGATCCTGAGCCAGCTCGGCGCGGTCATCGCCGGTGCGGCGGTCGCCTCGGAGCGCCCCACCGCCTGACGCACCCCGGGCACGCGAACGCACAACCGGGAACCGCAGACCGCTTGCCGCCGTCGAGGCGACGGCCCGACGGTGCACTGGTGGCGCCTCATCGGGACCTGCGGACCACCACGGTGGATCGCCCAAGTGCCCGGGTGCGCCTCCCCAGCCGCATCCGGACGGGAGGTCGCGCGATGCGTACGCCACTCCTGTCCCTCGTCGCCCTCGCCACGGTCGTGGCCGGCGCGTGTTCGGGGGCAGCCACGCCCGCCCCGCAGGGCGACCATCGGGTCGACCCGCCGGCGCACCATCAACCACCGCCGGAGCCCTATCCCGCCCGACCGGACCCGACGCCGTACGACGGCGTCACGTACGAGGATCCCGGCGTCCAGCCGTACGTCGACCCCGTCGAGGACCGCGTCTCGACGTTCGCGCTCGACGTCGATACCGCGTCGTTGGGCATCGCCCAGCGCTACGTCGAGGACGGCCACCGCCCGGACCCGGCGAGCGTGCGGGTCGAGGAATGGGTCAACGCGTACGACCAGGGCTACCGGGTGCCGCATCACGGCACGTTCTCGATCGTGGCCGATGGCGGCCCAACCCCATTCACGGATCGGAACGAGATCCTGCTGCGCATCGGCCTGCAGGCCCGCGACGTCCGCGATCGCGCCAGACAGGACGCGTCGCTGACCTTCGTGGTCGATACGTCCGGCTCCATGGGGCGCGAGGACCGGCTCGAGCTCGTGAAGGACGCCCTGCGCGGCCTGGTCGACAGGCTCGGCGAGCGCGATCGGGTCGCCATCGTGACCTTCGGCGACGAGGCGATGGTCCGGCTGTGGCCGACGCGGGCGTCCGACCGCTGGGAGATCGAGGACGTGATCGATCGACTCGAGCCCGGTGGCTCGACCAACCTCGAGCACGGCCTGCAGCTCGGCTACGACCTGGCGCGCTCGGCGCTCACGGAGGACGGCATCGACCGTGTGATCCTGGCGTCCGACGGTGTGGCGAACGTCGGCCTGACCGACCCCGAGGCCATCCTTGACACGATCCGCCGCGACGCGGCCGCCGGCATCGAGCTCGTCTCGGTCGGGGTCGGGATGGGCAACTACAACGACGTCCTGCTCGAGCAGCTCGCCGACCAGGGCGACGGGTTCTACGCGTATGTGAACGATCGGCGCGAGGCTGACCGGCTGTTCACGGAGGACCTCACCGGCACGCTCGAGACCGTCGCCCTCGACGCTCGTGTCCAGGTCGAATTCGACCCCGAGACGGTGGTTGCCTACCGCCAGGTCGGGTATGAGAACCGTGCCATCGACGATCGGGACTTCCGCGATCCGGGGGTCGAGGCCGGCGCCATCGGGGCCGGCCATAGCGTCACGGCGCTCTATGCGGTGCGGCTCATCGGGGACGTCGGGCGGGGCGGCCGCCTGGCCACGATCTCGCTCCGCTGGACGGACCCCGACACCGGCCGGGTCGAGGAGATCGGCCATGACGTCCGGGCGGGCGATCTCGCCCGCGAGTTCGGGTCGACCGATCCGTTCTTCCGCTTCGACGCGGTGGTCGCTACGACCGCCGAGGTCCTCCGCGGCAGCCCGTGGGCCGGCCACCTCAACCTGTCCGACGTGGCCCGCGTCGCCTTCCGCGACGTCGAAGCCCTGCCCCCGACCGACGAGGTCCACGACTTCCTGGATCTACTCGAACGCCTTGCCCGTATGGACGAGTAGCGCTCCCCGTCGAATCCCTCCGCGGGAAGGGGCAGGAGGAGGTCCCGACCCGCCGTCACGACCCGGTCAGGCCGGTTCGCCGGCCTCCGGGTCGTGGCGCGTCCGGGTGCCGTCCGACACGAGCTGGCCGACGCCACGATCGACCGGGACCCCCAGGGCACTGACCTCGCGCGCGCGGCCCTCGAGCAGACCCGCGCCACGATCGTCCGCGCCCGTGAACTCGACCACGAACGCCCGCATCTCCGAGTGCTCGGTCCAGGCCGCGTGCGGCAGGTCGGCGGGCCACAGAACGGCCTCGCCGGCCGCGACCCGGGTCCGCTCGTCGCCAACGCCGACCCAGCCGCCACCCTCGATGACCACGAACCATGACGTGTTCGGATTGGCGTGCGGTTCGATCGCCGCGCCCCGCGCGAAGGCGAGCTCGCTGATCGCGCCCCGGCCGTCCGAATGGATCGGCTGGCCCGTCACGCCGCTCGTGCCCGGCGGCCCGTCGGGCCGGCGGTGGCCGACACCGAACCGCCGGATCTCGATCGGCACGGTCCGGTCAGCGGCGACGACGACGCTGCCGGCGCGGCACGGTCCGGCGCCGGATGGTCGCCTCGGGGTCGGCGAACTTCTGCTTCGTGTAGTAGCGCTGGCGGGCGAGCCGCTGCTCGTGGGCGCGCAGGATCGGCGGGAACCGCTGGAAGCGGATCCAGACCAACGCCCCGAGGCCGATCACGAGGGTCGCCAGGACCAGGATGAAGTCGAACTGGAAGACTGCCTCGATGAGCAGCAGGCTGAACGTGATCAGGCCCGTCCACCACAGCCACTCCCACAGGTCGACGTAGGGCTGATGGCGATGGAGCGCTCGCGTCCGGATGCTGTACAGCGCGATCAGCGCCACCAGCAGGACCAGCGCCGCGATCCAGGTCGGGTAGAAGAGGTCCGGGAAGTTGTGGCTGTTGAACGACGTGAAGAGGTAATCCCAGGGCGCCAGCGTCACGGCTGCCTCACTGTGGGCGGGTCGGTGGGTGGCCGGAGTATGCCATGACGGACGCTATACTCGGCCGGAGCGGTCCGCTCCCGACGGACGCGCGGTGGGAGGAGGAACGCCCGGGGTGCGAGCCCTGCTGTCAGTCGCGAACCGGGAGGGGATCGCGGCACTCGCCCGGGCCCTCCATGCGCTCGACGTGGAGATGTTCGCGACCGACGGGACCCGCGAGTTCCTGGCCGGCGAGGGGGTCGAGGTCGGCTCCGTCAACGACCTGACGGACGGCGGCCCCACGGTGGGGGGCCAGGTGAAGACCTTCCACCACGCCGTCTACGCCGGGATCCTTGCGCGCCGCGACGTGCCCGAGCAGATGGCCGATCTCAAGAGCCAGGGCATCGCGCCGATCGACCTCGTCATCGTCAACGTGAAGCCGTTCGCGCCATCGGTCGGCGCACGGCTGGTCGGGCTCGACGAGGCCATCGAGATGATCGATGTCGGCGGTGCCGCGCTGCTTGGCGCGGCGGCGCGCAACTCCGCGGGCGTGGTGGCCGCCAGCGACCCATCCCACTACGAGGCGATCGTCGCCGAGCTCAAGGAGATCGGCCAGGTCAGCGCCGAGACGCGCGCCCAGCTCGCGGCGGAGGCGTTCAGCACGGTCGCCGCGTATCACGCGGAGATCGCCGCCTACCTCAACCAGATCTCCGGCAACCTCTTCCCGCGCCGGCTCGCCATGGTCCTCGAGAAGGTCGATGACCTGCGCTACGGCGAGAACCCGCACCAGCGTGCCGCCTTCTACCGCGAGACCACGCACCGCAGCGCGACGCTCGCCGACGCGACGCAGCTCCAGGGCGGCCGACCCTCGTTCAACAACCTCCTCGACCTCGACGCCGCCTACCGGATCGCCCGCGACTACACCGCGCCGACGGTTGCGATCGCCAAACACACCGACCCGGTCGGGCTGGCCTCGCATGACGAGCTCGTCGAGGCCTACCGGCACGCGCTCGAGACCGACCCGGTCGCGTCGTTCGGCGGCATCGTCGGCGTGAACCGCGAGCTGGACGGCGCGACCGCTCGCGAGATCGCCGCGAACTCCTACGAGGCGGTCGTCGCGCCGGGCTTCAGCCAGGCCGCGCTCGGGATCCTCAAGCAGAAGGAGGGTCTCGAGCTGCTGGCCGTGCCGCCTGACCCGACCGACGGGATGCGCGACTACGGCATCGCCAACCTCGACTTCAAGCGCGTGGCGGGTGGCCTGCTCGTCGAGGATCTCGACGACCTCGGCCTCGACCGGGGGCAGCTGCAGGTCGTGACGGCGCGGCGCCCGACCCTGGAGGAGCTGACCGACTTGCTGTTCGCCTGGCGCGCGGTCCGACACGTCCGGTCGAATGCCATCGTCCTCGCCCGCAATGCGGCCACCGTCGGCATCGGTGCCGGCCAGGCGTCGCGCCAGGTATCGGTCGAGATCGCGCTGCGACGCGCCGGCGACCGGGCCAAGACGGCGGTCATGGCGTCCGACGCCTACTTCCCGTTCCCGGACGGGATCCAGGCGGCGGCCACGGCCGGGGTCACGGCCATCATCCAGCCTGGCGGCTCCATCCGCGACGAGATGGCGATCGAGGTCGCCGACCGGCATCACCTCGCCATGGTCTTCACCGGGCGGCGGCATTTCAGGCACTGAGCGGACGGAGCCGATGGAACAACTCCTTGCCCTGGAGATGGTGCGCGTCACGGAGGCGGCGGCGATCGAGTCCGCCCGATTCATGGGTCGTGGCGCACGCGACGAGGCCGACGCGGCAGCGACCAGCGCCATGCGCGCCACGATGGACGAGATCGAGTTCGCCGGCCGGATCGTCATCGGCGAGGGCGAGCGTGACGAGGCGCCGATGCTCTACATCGGTGAGCGGGTCGGCAAGACCGGGGATCAGCGCGCGGATGTCCCGGCCATCGACATCGCGGTCGACCCACTGGAGGGCACGAACCTCGTCGCCCACGGCCAGGCCGGCGCGATCACGGTCCTGTGCGCGGGTGAGGCCGGTGGCCTGACGCACGCCCCCGACACGTACATGGAGAAGCTGTGCGTCGGCCCGCCCGCGGCCGGCAAGGTCGACATCCGCGTCAGCCCGACCGAGAACCTCGGTCGGATCGCCGAGGCGCTCGGGCGCAAGGTGTCGGACATCACCGTCGTGATCCTCGAGCGCCCCCGGCACGACGACCTCATCGCCGAGGTCCGGGCGGCCGGCGCCCGGATCAAGCTCATCGGCGACGGCGACCTATCGGCCGCGATCTCGTGCGCCGTGTCGGGGACCGGCGTCCACGCCGTGATGGGCATCGGCGGCGCTCCCGAGGGTGTCATCACGGCGGGCGCGCTGCGCTGCCTGGGCGGGGAGATCCAGGCCCGCTTCCGCTATCGCAGCCCCGAGGAGCGAGAACGTGGGGCCCGGATGGGTCACGGCGACGAGGACCGGGTCTACACGACGGAGGATCTGGCACCGGCCGAGAACCTGGTGTTCGCCGCGACCGGCGTCACGACCGGCGACCTGCTGCAGGGCGTCCGCTTCTTCGGCGGCGGCGCCCGGACCCACTCCCTGGTGATGGCCTATCAGACCAAGCAGGTGCGCTTCGTCGACACGGTCCACATGTTCGACCGGGACAGCCCGCCGCGAGTCCGACTCTGACGGCTGCGGCCCCCTCGGTGGACTGGCGTGTCGCTCGCGGGCCAGCGGCCGGTCTGCTGGCCTGCGTGGGGGTCGCTCTCGTCGCCCGCGCGACCGGCTCGGCGCTCCAGCTCGGTCTGGAGACGGCGATCGCCCTCGTGCTCGGGCTGACTGTCGGGGCGGTGGGGCCCGTCCGGACCGCCGTGCTCCCGGGCGCTTCGCTCGCCGCGCGCTACGCGCTGCGGGCCGGGATCATCCTGCTCGGCGCTCGCCTGACGCTCGGCCAGCTGCTCGCGACCGGCGCCGGCAGCGTCGTCGGGATCGTCGTCGTGGTGGCGATCGCGCTCGTCCTCGGCACGCTGCTGGCGCGCCGGTTCGGGCTGGTGCCACCGCTCTCGGCGCTCGTCACGGTCGGCATGGCGATCTGTGGCAACTCGGCGATCCTCGCCTTGTCCCCGATCATCAGCGCGAAGCCCCGCGATACCGCGTACGCCGTCTCCACCATCACGACGTTCGGGCTGCTGGGTGTGGTGCTGCTGCCGGTGATCGGCCGGCTGCTCGCGTTGCCGGACCCGGTCTTCGGCACGTGGGCGGGCCTCGCGGTGAACGACACCGCGCAGGTCGTCGCGACGGGCTATGCCTACACGCCGGCCGCCGGCGACGTGGCCACGGTCGTCAAGTTGACGCGCAACCTCGCGATCCTGCCCGTCCTGCTCGGGGCCGCCTGGCTGGTCGCGCGGTCCGCGACGGCGGACGGCGAGCGCCCGGTCGAGAGGTCGCGTGTCGCGATGGTGAGCCGTGCCATCCCCTGGTTCGTCGTCGGCTTCGTGGTCGTAGCGGGGCTCCGTTCGGCCGGCCTGCTCGACACCACGCTGCCGGGCGGCGGCACGCTCGCGGACCTCTGCGCCACGCTCGCGACACTGCTCATCCTGCTCGCGCTGGCCGGCGTCGGCATGTCGACGGACGTCCGCTCAGTGGCCGGCGTCGGTGCGAGGCCATTCCTGCTCGGCGCGTCGATGTGGATGGTCATCGGCCTGCTCGGCCTGATCGTCGCGGATATGGTCGCCGACCCGACGGCTGCCACCAGTGCCACGGCTCGTTTGTATCCAATATGATGGCCGACGTAGACAACTGAGACCGACGACGCGCCATCGGCGAGGGAGCGGCATGCGACTGGAAGGCACGATCGAGATCGCTGCTCCCGCCGAGGCCGTCTGGTCGGTGATCATCGACCCGACGGACCTGGCGGCCTGCGTCCCCGGCGTCAGCGACGTCCGGCAGGTCGACGACCAGACCTTCGAGGGCTCGGTCCGGGCGTCCGTGGGGCCCATCGACGGCGATTTCCGCTTCCGGTCCGTCATCGAGACGATGGACTACCCCGACGATCTCGTCGTCGACGTCGAGGGCACCGACTCGGTCACCAAGAGCCGGATCGTGGCGCGCATCGAGGCATCGCTGTCGAGCACGACCGACGAGGCGACGACGCTCGCCTACCGGGCGACTGTCAACACGAAGGGGCGCCTCGCCATCATCGGCGACATGGTCCTGCGCGCCACCGCCGGCATGATGATCGGCCAGGTCACGAAGTGCCTGCGCTCGAGACTGGAGTCGCCCGCGTGACGTCCGACCCGACGGCGGCGGCGCTCGACGCCGTCCCCGACGTCGACGTGATCGTGGTCGGCGGCGGGACGGCCGGTTGCGTCGTTGCGGCACGCCTGAGCGAGGACCCGGGGCGGCGCGTGCTGCTCATCGAGGAGGGGCCGGACCCACGACCGATCCCGTCGATCGTCAGCGACCCGAAGCGCCAATCCGAACTGATCCTCGAGTCGCCGTACGTGCGGATGTACGACGTCGAGCGGCCCGACGGATCGACGTTCCCGCTGCTGTCCGGCCGGATCATGGGCGGCGGGTCGTCGGTCAACAACCTGGCCGTCGTTCGGCCCATGCGCGTGGACTTCGACGCCTGGTCGCGCTACGGCGGCGAGGCGTGGAGCTATGACGCGCTGTTGCCGCTGATGCGGGCCATCGAGGACGACCCCGACTTCGGCGACGATCCCATCCACGGGTCGGGTGGGCCACTCCACCTCGAGCGGAGCTACCGGCTCGACGACACCGTCGACCCGCCGGTCCGGGCGTTGATCGCCGCGGCGTCCGACGCCGGGCTGCCGACCTGCCACGACCTCAACGTCCCGGCACCGATCGGTGTCTGCGCCTCGCCATACAACATCGTCGACGGGCGCCGGCAGTCGACGACCGTGGCGTACCTCGACCCGGCGCGCGGCCGGCCGAACCTGGCGATCCTGGCCGACACCACGGTCGTTCGGCTGCTGCTCGACGGTCGGCGCGCCTGTGGTGTCGAGGTCCTGGACGCCGATGGCCGGGGCTCGACGATCGGGGCGCCACGGATCGTGCTGGCGGCCGGTGTGTTCCACTCGCCGCAGGTGCTGCTGCGCTCCGGCATCGGTCCCGCGGACGAGCTGGCTGCCCACGGGATCCCGCAGCTCGTCGAGCTGGAGGGTGTCGGCCGCGGCTACCAGGACCATGCCGTCGTCTACGTCACGTTCCAGGGCACGACCGAGCTGCGCGAGGACTACGTGATCCCGAAGGTCCGGCTCATCGCGAAGAGCGATCCTGACCGGACGACACCGGACCTCCACGTGTTCATGCAGCCGTCGATCCGGATGGAGGGCATGCCGCCGCTCCTGCCCGTGTCGGTCCGGCTGCTGGAGCACCGGGCCACCGGCCGGGTGCGGCTTGCGTCGACCGACCCCGAGGACCTCCCGATCGTCGAGCCGGCCCTGATCGAACAGCCAGACGATGTCGAGGCGATGCTCGGCGGGATCGCGTTCGTCCGGGAGCTGGTGCGACATCCGGCCCTCGCCGAGTTCTACGGTGAGCTCGTCACCCCGGAGCCGGACTCCGACATGCGGGAACACGTCCTGGCGAGCTACATCTCCTACTACCACGGGGTCGGCACGTGCCGCATCGGTCCCGCCGGCGACACGGGTGCCGTGACCGGCGCCGACCTGCGCGTCCACGGCGTCGACGGCCTGTGGGTGGCCGACGCCTCGGTCCTCCCGACCGTGCCGCACGCCAACACGAACCTCGCCGCGATCCTCGCGGGCGAGCTCGGGGCGCGGTCGGTCGCGGCCGCCTGACCCGTCGGGGTGCGCATCGGCATCGGGCTCCCGACACGCGATGGCGCCCTGACCGCTGACGGACTGGTCGATTGGGCGCGGCGCGCCGAGGCCGCGGGCTACAGCAGCCTCGCGGCCCTCGACCGGGTGGTCTTCCCGCTCCACGAGCCGCTCACGACCCTCGCTGTGGTCGCCGGGGCGACCGAACGGATCAGGCTGCTCGCCAGCATCGTCATCGCTCCGACCCGCGAGACGACATTGCTGGCCCGCCAGGCGGCGACGCTCGACGCACTATCAGGCGGCCGCCTGTCGCTCGGGGTCGGCGTCGGCGTCCGGCGTGACGACTACGCCGCCACGGGACAGGCTTTCGAGACGCGCGGTCGCCGGCTCGACGAGCAGCTCGCGATCCTCCGCCGGATCTGGGGCGGCGGGCCGGATGAGGCGTCCGGGGTGGGGGCGATCGGAGCCAGGGCGGCGCGCCCGCGAGGCCCGGAGCTCCTGGTCGGCGGCTACATCCGCGCGGTCGCCCGGCGCATCGCCGACCACGGTGACGGCTTCATGGCCCCGGGTGGCGGCGTCCCGGAGCGGATGGCGGCGCTGTGGGCGGAGGTCCTCGCCGCCTGGGCGGCCGCCGGACGGACGGGTCGGCCGCGCTGGGTCGGCGCGACCTACATCGCGTTGGGTCCCGACGCGGACGACCAGGCCCGCGAGTACATCGGATCGACCTACGCCTTCGACCCCGACCTCGCCGAGCGACGCCTGCGCACGATCCCGCGCACCCCCGAGGCGGTCCGCGCGGTCGTCGCCCAGCAGGCGGGGATGGGCGTCGGGGAGTTCGTCTTCCGGCCCTGTGCACCGGATCCCAGCCTCATCGACCGGCTCCGGGAGGCGATCGCCGGCGTGCCGGGCATCGAGACCGGCCCGTTCGACCCCGACGCCGCATGACCCGCCGGCTGCCCGGTGACGACCGCTGGTTCACCACCCTGCTCGTCGGCGCCACGCTCCTCCAGTCGGCCACTGCGGTCGCCCGGCCGATGGCGTCCTATCGCGCCCTGCATATCGGGATGCCGCCGGAGACCCTCGGTCTGGTCGCCACGGCGTTCGCGATCGCTCCGGTCATCCTCGCGTTGTGGATCGGCCGGCGGGTCGACCGCCATGGCCCGTTCCCATTCCTTGCCGTCGCTGCGTTGCTCCAGGCGACGGCCGCCGTTTCGTTGGTCTTCGTGGGCGACACGCTCACCCTGCTGGCCGGCGTCGCCGTCCTCGGCCTGAGCCAGCTCGTCTTCGTCGTCGCCAACCAGACGCTCGTCGGCAGCCGCAGCCACCTCGCGTCCTACGACCAGCGGTTCAGCAGCCTGTCGTTCGTGGCGTCGCTGGGTCAGCTCATCGGGCCGGCGTCGGCCGGGCTCATCGCGGGCAGCGAGGTGGCCGGTGGCGCGGGGACGGCCTCGGCCGGCGTGGCCGGGACGGGCCTGGCGCTGCTGTTCGGGGCGTCACTCTCCATGCTCGCGGTTCCCGTCATCGTGCTCCTGTGGCGCCGCGACCCGGGGCCGGTCGTCACGCCCGGGCAGGAGAGCACCGGCGGGCGTTCCGTGCGCGACATCCTGAGGATGCCGGGCATGGCCCCGGCGATGCTGGCCAGCCTGACGGTGCTCTCGGTCATGGACGTGCTGGTCGTCTATCTGCCGGCCCTCGGGGAGGAGCGCGGGCTATCGGTCGCGGTCGTCGGCGCCCTGTTGTCGGTGCGGGCGGGGGCGTCGATGGCGTCGCGCCTCGCGCTCGCCCGGATGATCGGGCGCTTCGGCCGGCCGCGGTTGATGGTCGGCAGCCTGCTCGTCGCGGCGGTCGCGGTCGTGGCGCTGGCGGTGCTTCCGCTCCCCCTCATGTTCGTGGCCATGGCGGTCGCCGGCGGCACGCTCGGCGTCACCCAGCCGATGACGATGTCGTGGGTCGCCGCTCGGGCCACGCACGATGCGCGCGGGATGGCGATGTCGCTTCGACTGCTCGGCAACCGCGCCGGCCAGGTGGTCATCCCGCTGGCCGCCGGGACCGTCGCGGCCGTGACCGGCGCGGCCGGGGTGCTCGCGGCCGCCGGCATCACGCTCGGGGTGACCGCCGCGGTCGTGGCGAGCCGCCGCCCGCAGCACTGACGCCGGCTCGTGCCGGGCCGCGGCTACCCCAGACGGAGGTTGGGCAGGACCTCCGTGCCGAACACGTCGATGAACTCGGCCTGGTTGCGACCGACGTTGTGCAGGTGGATCTCGTCGAAACCCATGTCGACGTAGTGCTGGATGTGCGCGGTGTGGGCCTCGAGGTCGCTCGTCATGAGTACCCGGTTCTTGAAGTCCTCGGGCCGGACGAGCTTGGCCATCGCCGCGAAGTCCTCGGGGTTCTTGATGTCCTGCTTGGGGAAGGGCATGCCGCCATTGGGCCACTCGGTGACGGCATTCTGGACGGCCTCATCGTCGGTCCGCGCCCACGACACGTGGATCTGGAGCAGCTTGGGCGACGTGGTGACGTCCTTGCCGGCCTCCTTCGCGCCCTCCTCGTACTTGTCCCAGAGCATCTGGATCTTCTCGTCGGCGGCCCCGACCGTGATGATCCCGTCGGCGAACCGGCCGGTCTTCTTGGCATTGATGGGCCCGGCGGTGGCGACATAGACCGGCACCCGCTGGTCCTCGGGCGGGATGGTGTACAGCCGAGCGCTCTCGAGCGTGAAGTGCTCGCCCTGGTGCTTCACGACCTTGCCGGTGAACAGCTTGTTGATGATCTCGATCGACTCGAACATCATCGCGCTGCGGATGCCGATCTCCGGCCACGGGCCGCCGATGACGTGCTCGTTGAGGGCCTCCCCCGCCCCGAGCCCGAGGTAGAAGCGACCCGGGTACATCGCCCCGAGCGTGGCCGCGGCATGGGCGATCACCGCCGGGTGGTAGCGGAACCCGGGGCAGGTCACGGCAGTCCCGAACTTGAGCGACGTGCGCTGGCCGAGCGCGCCCATGAACGACCAGGCGAACGCGCTCTGGCCCTGCTGGGGGGTCCACGGATGGAAGTGCTCGCTGACCATGAACCCGGCCTCGAACCCGGCAGCCTCGGCCTGGGCACACCAGTCCAGCAGGTCGGTCGGGTGGAACTGCTCGAGCATCGCCGCGTAGCCGATGGCGGTCATCGTCGTCCTCCGTCCGTGCGCCGCGAGCCGACGAAGACGGTCGTCTGGGCGCTCAGATTGTACACAATCAGGCCTCGCTTGTATCCGATTCGTCTCGTGACGCTGCAGGGTCCGAGACCGGCCGTCGCGACCGGCGGCGGGCGGCCCGGTCGAGCCGCTCGACGTCCCGCCGCCGGAGCAGATAGCCGCCCGGCCCGCGGCTGGCCGGCAGCCGGCCGGTCCGGATCGCTCGCCGGAGCCAACCGGCATCGCGCCCGACGAGGGTCGCCGCCTCGGTCGTCGTCAGCGGGTCACCGGCCTGATAGAAGTCGCTGTGGTGGCCCAGGTCGCTGTGATAGACGGGTCCGGCGTCGACCGCGAATGATGCCGGACCGCCGGTCCCTGGTGCCGCGAATCGCCCCCAGGTCGACCGGTGGTCGTAGGCGTGTCGGCGCGCGGGGTCCCCGAGGACCTCATACGCCCGCACGATGCGCTTGAAGCGGCGCTCCATGGCCGGGTCGCCGCCGTGGCCATCGGGATGGGTGGCTCGGGCCAGCCGCCGATAGGCCGCCCGGATCTCCCGCTGGGTCGCGCTCGGCGCGACCTCCAGTGCCGCGTAGTGTGACCCGCGCGCGACCATCGACCGGCCGGCCGGTCAGGTCGACCGCCGCTCGCGGCGTCGCTCCGCGACGCGTCCGGCGATGTCGCGGTTGCGGTGGGCGCCGAGCGGCGCGCCCGGTGGGCGGTCCTGGTTGCACAGATCCATCGCGATGCGAGCGTACGCGATGGCGGCATCCGTGAGGTCCTTCACCTTGAACGATTTGCGTGCCGCGTGGCTGACCGAGCGGGGGGCGTAGCTGATGGCCGGGATGCCCAGCTCGTTGAAGGCGTTCGTGTCGCGCCACATGCTGGTGACCGGCTCGCCGACGATCGCCGGCGGGCTGTCGAACACCTGGTCGTGACAGCGCCGCACGGTCTCGATCAGCCGCTCGGCACCGGTCGCCTCGAACCCGGGCCGATAGACGAACAGCTCGACCGTGCCCTCGACGCCGACCTCGCGCAGGACGCCGCGCAGGCTATCCCGCAGGTCGAGCGGGTTGGCACCGGGCAGGATGCGGGTATCGACGTAGAACGAGCAGAGCTGCGGCGCGCTCGTCAGGTTGAACGGGTAGCCGGAGCGGATGGCGTTGATCGATGCCTTGGGCACGATCGTCCCGCTCGGGCTCTCGTACGTGTGGCTGACCTGGTAGTCGTATGCCCAGCGCTCGAACGCCTCGATGACCGCGGCGGTCCGGACGATCGCGTTCGGCGCATCGGCCAGGCCGGTCGGCCGCGGCAGGTATGGCGTGTAGTAGCGCGGCGTGTCGGTGAAGACCGTGACCTTGAAATGCGCCTTCCCTGGCTCGATGCCGACGATGCCGAAGCCCGTGCCCTCGGCGACCAGCGCGAAGTCGGCCACGACCCCGTGCGTGACCATGAACCGCGCCCCGAGGTCCTTGCTGAGATAGGCCGGACCCTGCCACTCCTCGATCGGCTCGCGCGAGATCTCGCCGGCGACGGCGCTGACGATGAGGTCGCCCTTGAGCGGGTAGCCGGCCTCGCGGATCGCCTTGGCCGCGACGAGGAAGGCCGCCATCGGGCCCTTGTCGTTGACGACACCGTCGCCGTAGATCTCGTCGCCGTCGACCCACGCCGAGTGGTACAGCGGATCGTTCGGTTCCCTGGCGGACCAGACGGCATCCGGCCGCAACGTCGTATCCAGGTGCGCGTTGAAGATCAGGCTGTAGCCACCGCCCGACCCATCGATCCACGCGGCCACGTTGATCCGATCCTCGGTCAGGGCGAAGGTCCGCGGTGCGAAGCCGTGCTCCGTCAGCCAGTCGCGGACGAAGACCCCGGCCGGCCCCTCGCTGCCGGTCGGGCTGTCGATGTTGCCGAGGGCGAGCGCGAGGTCGACCACCTCGGCGGGATCGATGCGGGCGATGACGTCGTCGGGGGTCATGACGGCCTCCAGAGCGGATGGACGGGGACGACGGTGGTCCGGGGGGTCATGCCGGCGCGTCCGCACGCGCGGGGACGCCGATCCGGGCCGCCAGCGACGCGGTGAAGAGGACGACGGCGGCCGCGACGATCGCGGCCTGGGCACCCCGGGCATCCATGATCGCCGCGAGCACGACCGGGCCGAGCAGGGCGCCCAGGTCGGCCGAGAACCGGTAGCCGGACATCGCCTTCGTGCGGCCCTCGGGCGGGACGACCTCCGACAGCAGGGCGGTCTGCGAGCTGGTGAAGAAGTCGCCGAAGCCGATGAGCGCCGCGGCCAGCAGGAACGACAGCAGATCCCCGGTCAGCAGGAAGACCAGGTCGCCGACCGCGACCGCGGCGAGGCCGGACATGATCACCCGCCGCCGGCCGATGCGGTCGCCGAGCATGCCCCCGGGCGTTGCCACCAGCAGGCCGGTGATCGACATGAGCGCGATGGCCGTCGCGATCGAGATGCCCCCGAGACCGAGGGCCGAGGCCGCGTAGAGCGGCAGGATGGTGTTCCGGAAGCCGTGGCGATGGATCATGTTCGCCACCACGCCGAAGTCCGTGACCAGGACCGCGAGACGACGCTGGTTGCCGTGCAGGACACGGGCCGGGTCGCCACCCCCGCCGCCGCCCTTGCCGCCCTTGGCCGGATCGATCCGGAGCAGGAGCGGCAGCAGCAGGATCGCGGCGACGATGGCGAGCGCGATGGTCACGGCGAACGTCGCCCGCCAGCCGAACAGCGCGCCCACCACGCCGCCGATGAGCGGATAGAGCGCGATCCCGGTGTTGTTGGCGACGTGGAACAGGCTCATGACCTTGCCGCGGTTGGCGGCAGTGGCGGTCGATGACAGCGCCGACAGGATGACCGTCGCCAGGATGCCGACCGCGAAGCCGGAGCCGACCCGGGCGAGGATCAGCTGCTCGACGCTCCCGGCGAAGAGACCCAGGACCGACGCCACCAGCAGGACCGCGATGGCGATGACGCTCAGCCGCCGGTGGCCGACCGTGTCGGCCAGGAAGCCGGCCGGCAGGTCGACCGCGAGCCGAGCCAGGCCGTAGGCGCCGACGACGAGGCCGGCGGTGGTGATGCTCACCGCGAAGTCCGTCCGGATGTCGGGCAGCAGCGGGGTCATGATGTTGGTCGCCGCGATCAGCAGGAAGATCGACGCGCCGAGCAGGAGTGCCTCGCGCGGGATGCCCGTCGACGGCGTTTCATGCGCCGTCGCCTCGGGGGTGGCGAGCGTAGGGTCGGCCGTGGTCACGACCCGGCCCGGTCGGCCGGCGTCGCCTCCCGGATGGCGGCCTCCGTGGCCGTGGCGAGGTCATCGAGCGTCAGCCCGCGCGGATCGAGCGTGAGCTCGCGGCGAGAGGTCACGGCTCGCAGCGCGAGCTTGCGCACCTGGCGGGCGTCGAGTCCCGCCGCGGCGGCGTCGGCCGCGATGGCGTCCAGGCCCTCGACGTCCAGGGCGTCGTCACCGGTGAGCTCGCGCAACGTGTCGACGAGGATGGCGCGCACGGCGTCGCGCCCCGGCGCCCCGATCGTCTCGATGAGGTCGGCGCGCGACAGGAAGGCGGCATCGACGCCGGGCAGGTAGTTGGTGGTCGCGACGAAGGTCACGTTGGGCCACGCCCGCGCGACGCGATCGACGCCGGAGAGCACCGCGTCCGTCGCGCGATGGACGTCGACCGGGTTCGTCTCCAGCGATGCGCGGCTGCGCGAGACGGCTAGCGCCTCGACCTCGTCGAGCAGCACGACGATCGGCCGGCCGCGGGTCGCCAGGTCAGGCAGCGTCCGCTCGAAGAGCCGGGCGACGCCGCGCTGGCTCTCGCCGAGGAGCTGGCTCGGGAAGGCATGCGGATCGATGTCGACGAACAGCAGCTCCTCGCCCTCGAGAGCCTCTGCCGCGCGGTGGGCGAGGCCGCCCGCGAGCGTCGTCTTGCCCGTCCCCGGCGGCCCGGCCAGCACGACGAGCCCGTGGATCGGCACGCCGACCCCGCCGACCCGTCCACGGTGGCGGAGGGAGAACAGCACGTAATGGAGCAGGCGCTCCTTCTGCTCGGCGGGCAGGATGATGCGGTCCCAGCGCTCGGCCCACGCGGGGTCCGGCAGCTGGGTGAGACCGGCGATGCCCTCGACGCCGGGCGGGATCGTGATCTCGGGCATCCGCTATGCCTCTGGGCGACCGTCGAGGTGGTCGGGCCATACGACGCCGCTCAGGTCCGGCGCGTCGAGCGTGGGCAGCTCCTCGAAGAGGTTCAAGGGGTCCAGCAGGATCCGCATCATGTCGTAGAGGGCGTCGAAGTTGTGCACGCGGATGAGGCGCGCCGTCCGCTCCGTCGAGGCGTTGAAATGCTGGTGCCACTGCCAGTGGTCGACCACGACCAGGTCGCCGGCCTCCCAATCGTGGCGGACATCGTCGACGACGCTGTAGCCGGAACCGGAGACGCCGAGCAGCCAGGCCTCCCCGCCATGTCGGTGGCGGGACTGGTACTTGCCGGGGGCGAGCTCGTGCATGACCGCGGACAGCCCGGCCGTGTGGTAGCCGATCGACTTGTCGACCAGGAATAGGCTGCGCGCCCCGCGCTTCGTGACGAGGCCACGCACGTCCTCGAAGCGGGTGATCAGACGCGCGGCCTCGTTGCCCTCCCACTGGCGGGCGAGGCGCTGGGTACGTCGGGCGTACGGGTCGTCGCCGGCGACCGGGTCGACCTGGCGCGGCCGACGCGGGAGCTCGTCGACCGGTGTGTCACCACCGTCCTCGAGCAACGCGACGCCGAACTGCTCGAGCATCGGCTCCACGCTCCACGTGTGGAACACCGCCGGCTTCGAGCCCGTGTTCCCATGGCGGTGCCACGCCCAGTTCGGGAGGTGGAGCGTGTCCCACGGCTTCCACTCGATGCGCTGGCCATCGATCTCGGTCCAGCCGGAGCCGGACTCGATGAACATGATCGCGTCCCAGCTGTGGCGGTGGATCGTCGTCGTGACGCCGGGATCGATCTCGTGGAGGGTCGCGTCGAGGTTCTTGGTCGGTCGATCCCCGTCCCAGCCGGCGTACACACCGCGCCGGGTGCGTCGCGCCGGCGAGTCGACCATCGTCACGTCGGCCCGGCGGATGACCTTCTTGTGGTAGCCGCGCCACTCCTCGAGCAACGACTCGCGGCGCTTCTTCTGGACCTCGTAGTGGGTGACCTGCGTCGAGGTCGTCGTCTTCACGGAGGGGACCTCCTCGGATGTGTCGCTGGGTCAGACGCCGACGGTGGTCCGGTCCGACACCTTGGGCAGGACCTCGCGGGCGAGCGTCTCGATCTGCTGGAGCCAGTCCGGGAAGCGCATCCGGAAGTCGAAGATCAACAGGTCGCAGCCGATCTCCTGGTAGCGCTGCACGCCACGAACGATGTCGTCGGGCGAGCCAGCCAGGATCGAGCCGTCGAGCTCCTCGATGCGGGTGAACTCGCCGCTCTCGGGCTTGAGCCAGAACTTCTGGGCGTTGGCGTTCTTGATCAGGCCTGGGACGTTCATCCGGGCCGTGGCCGCGTCGAACGACTCGTCGATGCTGGTGACCGGCACGGCGCCAGTCATGATCATCGGCTTGCCCTGCTCTGCGGTCATCTCCCGGATCTTGGCCACGCGGGCTTCGTAGGTCGGGAAGGTGATCCGGCCCGGCAGCCACCCATCGCAGAAATCGACGGCCAGCCTGGCCGAGGCGGGCGTCGCGCCGCCCCACCAGACCGGGACCGGGAAGAGCGGCTGCGGCTTGATGTCCACGTCCTCGAAGTCGTACTGCTCGCTGTGCCACTCGACGGATTCGCCCGTCCACAGGCGACGGGCGATGAGCGTCTGCTCCTTCATCAGCTCAGGGCGCTTGAGGTCGCCCTGGCCGATCACGTCGAATTCGTGTTGGAAGTTGCCAGCGCCGATGCCGAGGTCGAACCGGCGCCTGGTGATCCATGACATCGAGGCGACGCTGTAGGCCATGTTGATCGGGTGGCGGAACGGGATGATCGTCGCCGCGCCGAGGCCGATCCGCTCGGTCACGCCGGCCAGGTAGGTGAGCGTGACGAACGGCTCGATGAACGTGCGGTCCGTGCCCTCCATCCCGTGGGGATGGAAGACGAGGTGGTCGCGGACCCACAGCGAGTCGAACCCGAGTCGATCGGCCAGGCGG
>DATBMM010000063.1:0-17925 GCA_036554825.1 Candidatus Limnocylindrales bacterium | reverse complement strand
GCGCTCCGCGAGAACGAGACGGCGACCCGCGAGGCCGCCTGGCATGCGGCCCAGGTCCAGCGGCTCGAGAGAGATGTCGGGCGGCTCCGCGAGGACACGCATGCCGCCGATCCCACAGCGGCGTCCAAGGAGCACGTGGACGCGTACCACGACGGCGCCGCAGTCGCCGCGTGGGAGGAGCGCGCAGCCGAGATGCGCGAGCGGCGAGACCGCCTGACCGCCCGTCTTGCGTCCCACGACGCCACTCGCCGTGATGCGGAGCATGCCCGCGCGCGGGCGGAGGCGGCCGGCGCCATCGCCGAGGAGCGGATGGCGCGCGCGGACCGGGAGTCGGCGGCGCTGGTCGAGCGTGAGTCGGAGCTCACCGCGGAGCGTGGCCGCCTCGCCAGCGAGATCGCCACCGCCATGAGCCGCGAACGCGACGCGCGGGATGCCCTGTCCGCGCTCCATACCGCCGATGCCGCGGATCGATCCCGGCTCACCGACGCCGAGCGGGCAGCCACGGCCGCGCGTGAGCAGTTGCGCGCTGCCGACGACCGCGTCCGCGCCGCTGACCACGCCGAGCTCGAGGCGCGGCTCGGCCTCGAATCGCTTCGGGAAGGGGTGCTGGTCGAGCTGGCCGGTCTCGGCGACCTGGGCTTCTCGAGCCTGGGGATCACCCGACCGGCGCCGGAGGCCGCGCCCACTTCGACGCAGGACGGAGCGGACGATGGGCCTGACGTCTCGCCTGACGACTCGCCGGACGACACGGCGGCCCTCGAAGCGGCGCTCGCAGCCGTCGCTGCCCGCTGGGAAGCGGACCCTCCACCCGCTGAGACGCCCTCCGCCGGTCGCCTGGGGCACCTGCGCCGCCGCTATCACGAGCTCGGCGCCGCCAACCCGTACGCGGTCGAGGAGTACGCCGAGCTCAAGGCCCGCCTCGAGTCGCTCGAATCGCAGGGCGGCGACCTGCGGGAGGCCATCACCAAGACGCGCGACCTGATCGCCGAGCTCGACCAGATGATCGCGACCCAGTTCCGGACGACGTTCGCCGCGCTCGAGACCGCGTTCGAGCGCCGCTTCGAGCAGCTGTTCGGCGGCGGGTTCGCCAAGCTGTCGCTGACCGATCCGACCGACCTCGGGTCCACCGGCGTCGAGATCGTCGCCCGGCCACCGGGCAAGAAGCCGCAGGCGCTGTCGATGCTCTCGGGTGGGGAGCGCGCCCTGACCGCCGTGGCGCTCCTGTTCGCGATGCTGGAGGTTCGGCCGGTGCCGTTCTGCGTGCTCGACGAGGTCGACGCCGCGCTCGACGAGGCGAACATCGGCCGGTTCGCCGATGCCCTTCGCTCGCTGGCCGATGGGACGCAGTTCATCGTGATCACCCACAACCGCGGCACGATCGAGGCCGCCGATGCCCTCTACGGCGTCACTGTCGGCGACGACTCGGTCTCCCGGGTCATCAGCCTGCGGTTGGACGAGGCGCAGGCGCTGGCATCGGAGCATCGCGGCGAGCTGACGACCGCCTGATGGCGTTCTGGCGACGCCGGCGCGAGGAACCCGAGGAGGTCGAGTCGGCGCCGACCGTCGAGCCCGAGCCGCCGACCGTCGAGCCCGAGCCGCCGGTCGTCGAGCCCGAGCGTCCAGTCGTCGAGCTCGAGCGTCCGGCCTCATCGGAATCCGAGAGCTTCGAAATCGAAGGATTGCCGACGCCCGGCGCCCAGCACGAGACGGTCCCAGAACGACCCTTCGAAATCGAAGGATCTGTTTCCGAAGGACCCCCTGCCGAGGCCGCGCCGGCGTACGCGCCGTTCGACCCGACGGCGTTCCTCGCGGTCGCGCCGGCCCACACCCTCGACGACAGCCTGGAGAAGACGCGCGGCGCGTTCATGTCCCAATTGCGCGGTTATCTCGGTGGGGCCGACGGACCGGCCTGGGACGAGGTGGAGGAGACGCTCATCGCCGGCGATGTGGGAGCCGCGCTCGCCATCGATCTCGTCGAGCGTGCCCGGAGCCGTCGTCATCCCGATGGCCCCGAAGGCGCCATCCGCGAGGAGCTGGCAGCCCTGCTGGTCGAGCGCGACGCGGACTGGTCACCTCGCCCGGCGGCGAGCGGCGGGCCGGCGGTCGTGCTCGTGGTCGGAGTCAACGGGACCGGCAAGACCACGACCATCGGCAAGATGGCCGCGCGCTACCTCCAGGAGGGGCGCTCGATCATCCTCGCGGCGGCGGACACATTCCGGGCCGCGGCCATCGACCAGCTCCGGATCTGGGCCGAGCGGGCCGGCGTGCCGGTCATCGCGCACGCGCCGGGGGCGGACCCGGGCGCCGTCGTCTACGACGCGCTCGACGCCGCCATCGCCCGCGGCGCCGACATGGTCATCGCCGATACCGCCGGCCGCCTGCACACCAAGACGAACCTGATGGATGAGCTGACCAAGGTGCGCCGGATCGTCGACAAGCGCTTGCCAGGCGCCCAGCCCGAGACGCTGTTCGTCCTCGACGCGACGACCGGCCAGAACGGGCTCGCCCAGGCGAAGGCGTTCCACGACGCGGTCGGGCTGACCGGCATCGTGCTGACCAAGCTCGATTCGACCGCCAAGGGCGGCATCGTCTTCGCCATCGAGGACGGGCTCAAGGTACCCGTCCGCTTCGTCGGGGTGGGGGAGGGCATCAACGATCTGCTGCCCTTCGATCCCAAGGCCTTCGTCGACGCCCTGTTCGCGGAGGCTCAGGCGCCGACCGGTTGATCCTTCTCCACCTCGAAGGCCACCTCGGCAGGTGTTCGCGAGTCCATGGTCGGCAGCTCTCGAAGCGACCGGACCGGCGACCGATACAGGATCGCCGCCGCCAGCAGACCGCCGAGCGGCGCCAGGAACGCCGTGGCGCGCAGCCCGATGACCTCGGCGAGCAGTCCTGCACCGATCGTCGCCGCGAGCTGCGCGCCGGCCGACGCGACCTGGAATGTCGAGGCGACGCGGCCGAGCTCGCGGTCGGCGACAAGCGACTGCCGGACCGACGTCTCGGTGACGTCGTACACGGTCACCGCCGAATCGGCGACCAGCTGCTGCCACAGGAAGAAGGCGATCGCGACGAGTGGCAGCCCGGCCGGCGCGAGTGGGATCAGCAGGTTGCCCAAGGCCGCGAGCAGCATCGCGGCGATCGCGACCGGTCCGACGCCCCATCGTCGGGTCGAGCGCGTGGCCACGACCGCGCCGATGAACGACGATGCCCCACCGACCCCCGCGATGACGCCGATGGCCGCCGGCGAGATGCCCACCTCCTCGATGGCGAACAGGAACCAGGTGGCGCCGAACACGCCCCACAGCATCGACATCAGCATCTGGGCCCCGACGAACGCGCGCAGGATCGGCGAGGCTCGCACGAGGCGCAGCCCATGGCGGATCTCGGTCAGCACCGGCTCCCGCTCGGAGCGCGGCGGTGGCGGCGGCTCTGGGCGGCGGACTGACAGCAGCAGGGCGGCCGACAGCAGGTACGTGACAGCGTTGATGACGATCGTGATCGGGCCCGTCAGCAGCTGGACGAGGAACCCGCTGATCCCGAACCCGGCGAACTCGGCGACCGAGCCCGACGCCGCGAGTGCGCTGTTCGCCTCGACCAGCCGCTCGCGCTCGACGATCGTCGGCAGGTAGGCGTTGTCGGCCGCGTCGAAGAACGTCGTCAGCACGGCTGCCAGCCCGGCGACCGCGATCAGCTGCCAGAGCTGGAGGGTCCCGAGGACGAACGAGACAGGGATCGACCCGAGCAGGACCGCCCGGCCGAGGTCGGCCCAGATGAGCACTGGCCGGCGCCGTAGCCGGTCGACCCAGGCGCCGGCCACCAGCCCGACGACCAGCGCCGCGGCGACGTCCATGCTGCGCAGCACCGCGACCTCGATCGCGCCGGCCCCGAGTGTCAGGATCGCCACGAGGGGCAGTGCCACGCGGGTGATCAGCGACCCGAAGATCGAGACGCTGGCAGCGGCCCAGACCCGGACGAAGGCATGGTTTCGCCACAGCGGGGAGACGAAGGGATTCCGCACGAGCGCGCAGCATAGCGATGCCCGCCCGGTCGACGCAGCGCGCGGCGATGGCTGTGCGCCGGGACACCGCTCCGGGACCATCGTCCCGGGCGCGCCCAAGGCGACCCTGCGTTACACTGCGCCCGCCTCGGTGCGTCAGAACCCGCGCACCACCCGGCCCGTCGTCGCGACCCCGCGGCGGGTGAGCCGGTCCACCACCGTCACGGGAGTCCCGATCGGACCGTGTTCGACACCCTCAGCGAGCGCCTGCGGACCACGCTCGGCAACCTGACCGGCCGCGGCCGGATCAGCGAGGCCGACGTCGATGCCGCCATGCGCGAGGTGCGGCTGGCCCTCCTCGAGGCCGACGTCAACTTCAAGGTCGTCAAGGACTTCGTCGCACGGGTCCGTGAAAAGGCGATCGGCCAGGACATCCTGGAGAGCCTGACCGCCGGGCAGGCCGTCGTGAAGATCGTCCACGACGAGCTCGTCGACCTCCTCAGTACCGGCGATCGGGTCTTCCACCTGACCGGCAACCCGGCCGTCGTCGCCATGGTGGGTCTGCAGGGGTCGGGCAAGACGACGACCACCGCCAAGCTCGCGCGTCACGTCGTCAAGCAGGGGCGCCGCCCGCTCCTCGTAGCCGCCGACCCGTACCGCCCCGCCGCGGCCGATCAGCTCGAGACGCTCGGGCGCCAGCTCGACATCCCTGTCTACCGCGCCCCGCAGGGCACGTCCGTCCCGGACATCGCGCGGCAGGGTCTCGACGCTGCCAAACGGCAGACGCGAGACGTGGTGATCCTCGACACCGCCGGCCGCCTGACCGTCGACCAGGAGCTCATGAAGGAGATCGCCGCGGTGGACGCGGCGGTCCATCCGGTCGAGACGCTGCTCGTGGTCGATGCCATGACGGGCCAGGAGGCCGTCGGCGTGGCTCAGGCATTCGTGGCGGCGGTGCCCGTGACGGGCCTCGTCCTCACCAAGATCGACGGCGATGCCCGTGGCGGCGCCGCCCTGAGCATCTCGGCCGTCACTGGCGTCCCCGTCAAGTTCCTCGGGACGGGCGAGAAGACCGACGCGCTCGAGCCATTCCATCCCGATCGCCTTGCCGGCCGGATCCTGGGCATGGGTGACATCCTCACGCTCGTCGAGCGCGCCCAGGAGACCATCGATGTCCGGCAGGCTCAGCAGATGGAGGAGAAGCTCCGCAAGGCCAGCTTCACGCTCGAGGACATGCTCGATCAGCTCCAGCAGGTACAGAAGATGGGCCCCATCGGCCAGCTCATGTCGATGATCCCCGGCATGGGCGGCATGGCCAACGAGGCCCAGGCCGCGGTGGACCGCGGCGAACTGAAGCGGACCGAGGCGATCATCCGGGCGATGACCCCGGCCGAGCGCCGCGATCCCTCCATCCTCACCGGCTCGCGCCGTCGCCGCATCGCGGCCGGGGCGGGCACCACGCTGCCGGAGGTCAACCGGCTCGTGAAGCAGTTCGGCGAGATGCAGAAGCTCATGAAGCAGCTCTCCGGAGCCGGCCGGCGCGGCGCGCTGGGCGGTCTCGTGGCGGGCAGGCGTTGATGCAGGGGGAACCCACGCGATGACCGACTTCGACCGCACCCCGTCCGATCCCGGCGCGACGCCACCGCGTCCCGCGCCAGGGGCCGTCCCTCCGTCCGACGCCGACACCGCCGCCGTGGCTGTGCCGACCTCGACGATCCAGCCACCGCCATCGGCCTCCCCGTCGCGGCGACCCGACCGGGTGCGCTGGGCCGCGGCCGGCATCCTCATCGCCCTCGTCATCGGCGTCACGGGTCTGGCGACGCTCGTGCTCACCGGCTCGCGCAACACCTCGGTCGTGCTCGGCTATGTGCCGGCGGACAGCGTCGCCTACGGTGAGCTCCGCCTCGACCTCCCCGGCGACCAGCGCCAGGAGGTCGGCGAGTTCCTCTCGAAGTTCCCGGGCTTCGCCGACCAGGCCGCCCTCGAGACCAAGCTCGACGAGGTCCTCGATCGGCTCGTCTCCCAGGGCAGCGGCGGCAAGCAGACGTTCACCAAGGACGTCAAGCCGTGGTTCGGCGGCCAGCTCGGGTTCGCGCTCGGCCCGATCCCGTCGGGTGGCGGCGATGGCTCCACGGGCCACGACGCCAGGGGCCTGATGCTGCTCACCGTCAAGGATCCGGCCCTCGCTCGGACGTGGCTCACCTCGACCCTCCAGTCGGAGGGCGTCACGAGCTCATCCGAGACGTACAACGGATCGGAGCTGACGATCTTCGCAGCGCCGAACTCGCCCGACTCGCAGGCCGCCTTCACCATCGCCGGCGACAGGGTCGCGATGGTGGGTGACGTCGCGTCGGTCAAGGCGGCCGTCGATACGAGGGGTTCGAGCCCGCTGGCCAAGGGCGACGCGGTCACGACCGCGCAGGCGTCCCTGACCGGCGACGACCTCGGGTTCATGTTCCTCGACCTGCGGGCGCTCATCGAGGCGTCGTCGGAGATGGCCGGGGCCATCGGATCGGCCGCGCCCATCCCGTCGCTCCCGGACACGATCTCGGTCGTGATGCCGGAGTGGACGGCGGTCCGCCTGCGCGTCGAAGGCGACGCCCTGCGCGTCGACGGCGTGAGCGAGCACCCGCAAGGGCTGCCCGGACCGGACCAGAACCGCACCAACGCGGTCGCCGGGTTCGCGCCGCCGTCCACGATCGCGCTGCTCTCCGGCAACGAGTACGGCGCGACGCTCCTGGAGTGGGTCGAGCTGTACCGGGACGAGCCCGGGCTGCAGGACACCTTCGCCCAGATCGATCAGGCGGCCGGCATGCTCGGCGGTCTCGAGGCGCTGCTGCGCTGGATGGGCGACACGGGCGTGGTCGTCGCCCGGAACGGCGAGGGCGTCGAGGGCGGACTGGTGACGATCCCGGCCGACGCGGCGCAGGGACGCCAGCTGCTCACCACGCTCCGGACCCTTCTCCAGATGGGCGGCCCCGATGCCGGGGTCACCATCACGGATGAGACCTACAACGGCGAGACGATCACCGTGGTCGATCTCGGCGACCTGAGCGGTCTCATGGGGATGGCCGGTGCGCTCGGCGGCCCGGCGCTCCCGACCGCGCCGTCGGGCCTACCCGGCGGCAAGGTCCAGCTCGCCTACGTCGCGAACGATTCGGTCATCGCGATCGGCAGCTCGGCGGACTTCATCAAGCACGTGCTCGACGCGGGCGCCGGTGACTCGCTCGCGGATGACGCTCGCTTCCAGGGGTTGCTCGCCAGGGTCGATGCCCAGCACAGCGGCGTGAGCTTCGTCGACGTCACCGCGATCCGCGGGCTGATCGAGGGGATGATGGCGGACCTGCCGGCGGCCGAGAAGGCCGAGTACGAGGAGTCGGTCAAGCCGTTCCTCACCCCGTTCGATGCGTTCATCTCGACCGGGTCCGTCGGCGGCACCACCGACCAGATGCACACCGTGATCACGGTCAAATGACACGAGGCCCCCAGCCTCGTCCCATAGTCCAAGGAGGGCTCGCAGACCCATGGCAGTCCGGATCCGCCTGACGCGGGTCGGGGCGACGAAGCAGCCGGCCTACCGGCTGGTCGTCGCCGACGCACGCAAAGCGCGGGATAGCCGCGCCATCGACACGCTCGGGCACTACAACCCGCGCACGGACCCGATCGAGCTCGACGTCGACGCGGACAAGGCGAAGGCATGGCTCGCGAAGGGCGCGCAGCCGTCCGACACCGTCGTCCGTTTGTTCAAGCAGGCAGGCATCCTGCCGGCCGGCAAGTAGGAGCACCCGAGATGGCAGCCAAGGAACTGGTCGAGTACGTCGCGAAGTCCCTCGTCGACGATCCCGACGCGGTCAAGGTCGACGTCATCGAGGAGGACGGCGCGACCGTCATCGAGCTCCACGTGGCCGACGACGACATGGGCAAGGTCATCGGGCGGAACGGCAGCGTCGCCAAGGCGCTGCGGACGCTGCTCAAGGTGACCGCTGCCCGGGACGGCGAGCCGGTCCAGCTCGAGATCGTCTGAGCGCGGCCCTCGTGGCCGACGCTGCCGACCGCCACGACACCGCGACGACCCAGCGCCTGGTCGTCGCGCTCGTCCGTGGCCTCCACGGGTTACGGGGCGCCGTCCGGGTCGAGGTCCTGACCGACCGCCCGGAGCAGCGCTTCAAGCCCGGTGCGGTGCTCTACCGCGAGATGTCCGACGCGCCCCTGACGATCGCCTCCGCCGAGCCCGTCGCCGACGGGCCGGGCTGGCGCCTTCGGTTCCGGGAGGTGACCAGCCGCGACGCCGCGGATGCGCTGCGCGACGTGTACCTCGAGTCGGTCGTGCATCCGATCGGGGAGCTGGCACGGGGCGAGGTGTACTGGCACGAGGTCGTCGGGTCGACGGTCCGCGGCCTCGACGACGCCGATCTCGGCACGGTCGAGGACGTGTACCGCGTCGGGGAGAACGAGGTCTACGTCGTCCGCGGCGAGCCGTTCGGGACGTTCGACCTGCCCGCCGTCCGACCGTTCATCCGCGTGTTCGCGCCGCGCCGCGGTGAGATCGTGGTCGACGTCGATGCGCTCGATCTGCAGCCGCCCAGGACGCGGCTTCCGGCAGGGGAGCGGCCGAGGGCGCCGAGGCGGCGGTCACGGAAGCCGCGGACCGACGGCGGCACCCGCGACGCCGCGAAAGACGCGCCGTGACCCTCGAGATCGACGTCCTGACCCTGTTCCCTGCGATGGTCGCCGGACCCTTGTCGGAGAGCATCCCGGGGCGGATCCAGGAACGCGGGCTCGCCACCGTCCGCGTGCACGACCTCAGGAGGTTCGGTCTCGGCCGACACCGGTCGGTCGACGACACGCCATACGGCGGCGGGGCCGGGATGGTGATGCGCGTCGAGCCGGTCGTCGCCGCGATCGAGTCGGTCGAGCGGCCGGAGTCGCTGGTGATCCTGCTTGATCCAGGCGGCGAGGTGTTCACCCAGGCCCGGGCGGCCGATCTGGCGACCCACGAGCACCTGGTCTTCGTGTGCGCGCGCTACGAAGGGGTCGATGAGCGGATCCGCGCGTTCGTCGACCTGGAGCTGTCGATCGGCGACTACGTGCTGACCGGCGGCGAGCTCCCGGCGCTCGTCGTGATCGACGCGGTCCTGCGGCTCCTGCCCGGTGCCATCGACGAGCTGTCGACGGCGGAGGAGTCGTTCAGCGCCGGATTGCTCGAGTATCCGCAGTACACGCGGCCGCCCTCCTTCCGCGGGCTCGACGTGCCCGAGATCCTGACCTCGGGTGACCACGCCGCGGTCGCGGATTGGCGGCACGAACGCGCCCTCGAACGGACCCGCGCCCGCCGCCCGGACCTGCTGCCCGACGAGTGACCGCCCGCGCCTGATGCCCGGAGGGCCCGTGCTATACTCCGCCGTCGGTCGCCCACCACGCGGCCTCCCCGAAGTCCGAATCCGCAGCGCGTCGCGCGCTGCCCCCAACCAAGGAAGCGCTGCGTGAACGTGCTCGACGAGATCGTCCAGGACCAGCTCCGAACCGACCTGCCCGAGATCGCGACGGGCGACACCGTGAAGGTCTCAGCCAAGGTCGTCGAGGGCAACCGCGAGCGGATCCAGGTCTTCGAGGGCATCGTGATGCGCCTGCGTGGCGGCGGGATCACGCGCTCGATCACGGTGCGCCGGATCGCGTCGGGCGTCGGCGTCGAGCGGACGTTCAAGATCCACAGCCCTCGCATCGACAAGATCGAGGTCCTGCGCCACGGCGAGGTCCGCCGCGCCCAGCTCTACTTCCTGCGCAAGCGTGTCGGCAAGGCCGCGACCCTTCGCGAGCGCCGGGCCAACAACTAGCCCGCCGACCCGGCGCCCCCGAGTCGCGGTACCCTGACGGCCGATGGCCGTCATCGTCCCGACGCTCCGCCACGAACGCCGTCTCTGGAACGAGGGTCTGACTCGCGTCGTCGGGGTCGATGAGGTGGGTGTCGCGCCGACCTGCGGGGCGGTCGTCGCGGCGGCCGTGATCATGAAGCCCGGTTGCCACCGGATCCCCGGTGTCCGTGACTCCAAGACGCTGTCGATGCAGCAACGCGAGCGCCTTGCGCCACTGATCCGGAAGCGCGCCGTGGCGATCGGTGTCGGGGCGGCGTCGGTGCGCGAGATCGACCAGCTCAACATCTATCACGCCACGCACCTGGCGATGCGCCGGGCGATCGCGCGAGTGGGCGGCCACGAGCACGTGATCGTCGACGGCAACCGGATCGTCGGCTTCGAGGCCCAGGTCGGGCCGTACACGAACGTGGTCGACGGCGACGCCAAGGTCTACTCGATCGCCTGTGCCTCGATCGTCGCCAAGGTCATTCGCGACCGCATGATGATCAAGCTCGCCGCGCGCTACCCAGGCTACGGCTGGGAGCACAACCAGGGGTACGCGACGCGCGACCACCGCGATGCCATCCGCGCGCTCGGCCTGACGCCGTTCCATCGACGCTCGTTCCTCGCCCTGCAGCGCACGCTGGCCGGCGACCAGCTCGACTTCGACCTCCTCGGCGACCCGGCGGCCTCGCCCGACACCCACGAGCTGCTCGACCGCGAGCTCGTCCCCGTCATGGCCGACGATGCGGCGCTCGATGCCGACGACCTCCTGGCGCTGGAGGCCATCTCGGCCTGAGATAAGCGACGGCCAAGCCGCCGATGCGCGCCGGGTGATCGGGCCTCGTCATCATGCCGACATGGATGGCTCGACCGTCTCGCCGACGCGGACCGCTGCTCAGCAGGCAGGTGACACCGCCGAATCGCTGGTCCTGGTCCGCCTCCTCGAAGCCGGTTGGACCGTCCTGGCCCGGAACGTCCATGTCGGCCGTCACGAGCTCGACCTCGTGGCGGTCGACCCGGGTCCGCCGCGGGCGCTCGTGATCGTCGAGGTCCGCTGGCGGACGTCTCGTGGCTTCGGCTTGCCCGAAGAGACGGTCGATCACCGGAAGCGGAGCCACCTGCGCATGGCCGCGTACGGGCTGCGCGAACGGGGAGTCTTCCCCGACGGCACACCGCTGCCCAGACTCCCGATCCGCTTCGACCTCGTCGTCGTCGAGCCGGGAGCGCGGGGTGGGGAGCCGGCCATGCGCCATCATCGATCGGCCTTCTGAGACTCGAGTCCGGGCCGCGGTTCGACGGTCGCCCCGCTGTTCGCCGCCCCGGCCCCGATCGGACCCTGTGCTACACTCCGCGCCGGTCCGGAGCCGATCCGGGCCGCAACACGCGTAACGCCTGCTCGGCCAGCCGAGCGGAGCACACACGCGGACCGTTCCCACCGGGCGGTGCCGGCCGATGCACGACCGGTCCCCGGCGATCAGCGAGGGTCCGCGGAGGAACCAACCGACAGGAGGTCGCCCACCATGCCGTCCGTCTCCATGCGGCAACTGCTCGAGGCCGGAGTCCATTTCGGCCACCAGACCCGCCGCTGGAACCCCAAGATGCGCCCGTACATCTTCGCGGAGCGCAACGGGATCCACATCATCGATCTCGCCCAGACGGCACAGCGGCTGGAGGTGGCGCTCGAGGCCGTCCGCGAGACCGTCGCGCGAGGCGAGCAGGTCCTCTTCGTCGGGACCAAGAAGCAGGCCCAGGAGCCGATCGCCGCCGAGGCCACCCGCGCCAACCAGCCATATGTGAACCGCCGCTGGCTCGGCGGCATGCTCACCAACTTCACCACGATCAAGAAGCGCATCGGCCTGCTCGAGCAGCTGGAGGCGCGTCAGCAGGCGGGCGACTTCGAGCGGATGACCAAGAAGGAAGCCGCCAAGCTGACCGAGGAGATGATCAAGCTCCAGGCAACCGTCGGCGGGATGCGCAAGATGAAGCGCCTGCCGGGCGCGATCTTCGTGATCGATCCGCACCGCGAACGCATCGCCGTGACCGAGGCGAACAAGCTCGAGATCCCCGTCGTCGGGACTGGCGATACGAACGTCGACCCCGACGAACTCGACTTCATCATCCCGGCCAACGACGACGCCATCCGGTCGATCCGGCTGCTGTGCACGCTCGTCGCCGAGGCGGCGATCGAAGGCACCGAGGAGCGCGCGACGCGTGCCGCCAGCGAGCCTGAGGTGATCGAGCCCGTCGCGATGGCCGACGGCGATGAGGACTCCGCGGGCGCCAGTGACGAGCTCGTCGCGGCCCTCGCCGGTGGCGCCGCGCTGACGTTCGAGCCGGATGCCGACGATGACGACGATCTCCTGCCGGGCGACCGTGTCGCACGCGCCGAGGCGGCCGTCGCCGAAGTGGCCGAGGCGAGCCCGGAGGAGATCGCCGCCGAGATGGCGCGCGAAGCCGCCGAGAAGGCCGAGGCCGACACCCCAGCCTGAGTATCGGCGGTCGAACCCGACCGCCGAGCCACCCACCACCGCAGGCGCCGTTCGCGCCCGCACCGAACCAGGACAGGAGCACACCCACCCATGGCGGACATCTCGGCCGAGCTGGTCAAGGAACTGCGTGACCGGACCGGTGCCGGGTTCATGGACTGCAAGCGGGCACTCACCGAGGCCGGGGGCGACCTCGACAAGGCCGTCGCCCTCCTGCGTGAGCGCGGTCTGGCGGCTGCCGCCAAGAAGTCGAGCCGCGAGGCCCGGGAGGGACTGGTCTCGAGCTACATCCACACCGGCGGACGCGTCGGCGTGCTCATCGAGGTCAACTGCGAGACGGACTTCGTCGCGCGGACCGACGAGTTCCAGCGTCTCGTGAAGGACCTGGCGGTGCAGGTGGCCGGTCTCGCGCCGCTCTACGTCGACCGCGACGCCATCCCGCCGGTCGAGCTACAGGCCAAGAAGGCCGAGCTGCTCGCCGACGAGTCGGTCCAGAAGAAGCCCGAGAGCATCCGCGAGCAGATCGTCGAGGGCCAGCTCGGCAAGTGGTACGCCCAGGTGTGCCTCGTCGACCAGCCGTTCCGCGACGAGGAGCGCACGGTGGGGGAGCTGATCACCGACCGGATCGCGACGATCGGCGAGAACATCGTCGTGCGCCGGTTCACCCGATACGCGCTCGGGGAGGAGCTGTGAGCGAGACGGCCCCCGCGACGATGACCAGGGAGGCTGGCGTCCGCTACGGTCGCATCCTCCTCAAGCTGTCCGGCGAGGCGCTCCTCGGCGACCGGCCGTACGGCGTCGACCCCGCGTTCTGTGCGTTCATCGCCGACCAGGTCAAGCACGTCCACGAACGCGGCGTCCAGGTCGGCATCGTGGTCGGCGGCGGAAACATCTTCCGCGGGATGGCCGCCGCGGCACGGGGCATGGATCGCGCGACCGGCGACTACATCGGCATGCTCGCCACGGTCATGAATGGCCTGGCCCTGCAGGACGCGCTCGAGAAGGCCGGCGTCCCGACCCGGGTCATGACCGCGATCGCCATGAACGAGGTCGCCGAGCCGTACATCCGGCGACGCGCCATCCGCCACCTCGAGAAGGGCCGCGTCGCGATCTTCGTGGCCGGCACCGGCAACCCGTACTTCACGACCGACACGGCGGCGGCGCTCCGCGCGGTCGAGATCAACGCCGAGGTGCTGCTGAAGGCGACCAAGGTCGACGGCGTCTACGACAAGGACCCGATGACGAACGACGGCGCCCAGCGGTACGCTCGGCTCGACTACGCGGACCTGCTGCGTGATCAGCTCAAGGTCATGGACGCCGCCGCGGTCAGCCTGTGCATGGAGAACGACCTCCCCATCATCGTGTTCGACCTCAACCAGCCCGACAACGTCACGAAGGTCGCGACCGGTGAGCCGGTCGGGACGCTCATCTCGAGCGGAGGACATGCCGCATGAGCAGCGAGATCCTCGCCGATGCCGATCACAAGATGACCCGTGCGGTGGACGCCATGGATCGCGACTTCCAGGCCGTCCGCACGGGCCGGGCCTCGACGGCCCTCGTCGAGCGCATCCTCGTGGACTACTACGGGACGCAGACACCCCTCAACCAGCTGGCCGGCATCAGCGTGCCGGAGCCGCATCAGATCGTCATCCAGCCGTGGGACCGCAGCGTCCTCGGTGCGATCGAGAAGGCCATCACCAAGAGCGACATCGGGCTCGTCCCGAACGTGGACGGGACCGTCGTGCGCCTCAACATCCCGCCGCTCACCGAGGAGCGTCGCAAGGAGCTGGTCCGGGTCGTCCACAAGCGCATGGAGGAAGCGCGCGTGGAGATCCGCAACATCCGGCGGGACGCCAACGACCACCTCAAGCGCGAGGAGCGTGATGGATCGGTCGGCACGGACGAGTCGCACCGGGAGTCGGAGGCCCTGCAGAAGACGACCGACCGGCACATCGCTGACGTGGACCGGCGTGGCGCCGCCAAGGAGCAGGAGGTCCTCGAGGTCTAGGTGGCCCGAGCACCCCTCGCCCGGCCGACCGACGCACCGCCGATCGCGCACGAGCCGGTCGAGGACGATCCGTTCCTGCCGGCCGAGGACCTGCCTCGGCACGTCGCGATCATCATGGACGGCAACCGGCGCTGGGCCCGCCAGCACGCGAAGCCCGAGATCGAGGGGCATGCCGCCGGCGTCGAGGCGATCCGCGAGATCCTCCGCCACGCCGTCCGGCGCGGCGTCCCCGTCATGACGCTGTACGCGTTCAGTCGTGAGAACTGGGCACGGTCCGACGACGAGGTCATCGGGCTGTTCGGGCTGCTCGAGGCCGCTGTCCGATCCGAGACCGACGAGCTCCGCCGGCAGGGCGTCCGAGTCCGGCTGCTCGGTCGCCTCGACGAGCTGCCCGAGGGGACCCGGCGCTCGATCGGCGAGGCGCTCGATGCGACCGCTGGCGGCGATCGCCTGATCCTCAACATCGCGTTCAACTACGCCGGCCGGACCGAACTGGTCGACGCCGTCCGCCGGCTGGTGGCCGCCGGGACCCCGCCCGAGGCGATCGACGAGGCCACGGTCGGTGCCGCGCTGTACACGGCGGGCCTGCCCGACCCGGACCTCGTGATCCGGACCGGGGGCGAGCAGCGGATCTCCAACTTCCTGATCTGGCAGTCCGCCTACGCCGAGCTCTACTTCTGCGACGCGCTCTGGCCCGACTTCGGTCCGGACGCGTTCGACCAGGCGCTGCTCGAGTTCGCCCGTCGGCATCGTCGATACGGGCGGTAGGTCCGGGTGCGCCAGCGCGCGACCAGCGCGGCCGTCCTGGTCCCGCTGCTCCTCGTCGTCATCGCGCTCGGCGGTATGGCTGTGGCGGTGGCCATCGCGATCATCACGCTGCTCGCGGTCCGTGAGGTCTTCGCCCTGCTCCGTACGGCCGGCCATCCCTCGCTCAGGGCGCTCGGTGCCGCGCTCGCGATCTCGGTCATCCTCGACGCGGCCGTTCCGGAGATCCTGGAGGGGAGTGGCCTGCTACTCATCGCCGTCGGGGTGGTGCTGACGGCCGTCGCCGCGTTCACGCGTCCGGACCCGAGGGACGGCCTGGCGACGTGGATGGCGACCGTCTTCGGTGCCCTGTACGTCAGCCTGCTGGCGTTCGTCGTCCGGCTGGGTCACGCCGGGCCGCCGATCCCGGCCGGCGCTCCGCTCGAAGTGCTCGGTCCGGAGCGTGGCTGGATCGTGCTGCTGATCCTCGCCGTGTGGTCGTACGACACCGGCGCCTTCCTGGTCGGCCGGCGGTTCGGCAGGGAGCGATTCCTGAGCCACCTCTCGCCGTCGAAGACCTACGCCGGCCTCGTCGGCGGGATCGTAGCCACCACCGTCGTGGTCGGGGCCGTGCTCGTCGGCTTGGGTCAGTCACCCGTCCACGCGCTGTTGCTCGGTCCGCTGGCCGCCCTGGCCGCCCAGGCCGGCGACCTCGCGGAATCGATGCTCAAGCGCGCCGCGAACGCCAAGGATTCCGGGACGCTCATCCCGGGGCACGGTGGCATGCTCGATCGCATCGACTCCTTCCTGTTCGCCGCGCCTGTGGTCACGCTCTATGTCGTCGCCCTCATCGCCTGAGCGGCGCGGCGTCGCGCTGCTCGGTTCGACCGGCTCGATCGGGGGCCAGGCCGTCGAGGTCCTGGCGGCGCACCCCGATCTGTTCCGCGTCGTCGCCCTGGCCACGGGCTCCGACGCCGCGACGCTCGCGCAGCAGACGGAGCGTCTGACGCCGAATGTCAGCGTCGTCGGCCCGACCGACGACGTCCTCGTCGAGCTCGCCACGCGCGAGGACGTCGACCTGGTTGTCGTCGGGACGGGCGGGATCGTCAGCCTACGTCCGGTCCTCGCAGCACTGAAGGCGGGCAAGGTCGTGGCGACCGCCAACAAGGAGACGCTCGTCGCCGGCGGGCACCTCGTGATGCCCGCGGCCCGCCGGCTCGCCGCAGCCGTCGCCGAGGAGCGTCCGGCGGACCCGTTCGCCAGCCCGCTGGCATGGCTCCGCCCGATCGACTCGGAGCACTCCGCGCTCTGGCAGTGTCTCGTCGGCGAGTCGATGACTGCGGTCGACGCCCTGATCCTAACCGCGTCGGGTGGGCCGTTCCTCGACGCCACGGTCGAGGAGCTCGCCGCGGTGACCGTGGAAGCGGCGTTGCGGCACCCGACCTGGTCCATGGGCTCGAAGATCACCATCGATTCGGCGACCCTTGCGAACAAGGGCCTGGAGGTCATCGAAGCCCACTGGCTGTACGATGTCGACTACGACGCGATCGAGGTGGTCATCCATCCGCAGAGCGTCGTCCACTCGGCCGTCCGCTTCGTCGACGGTTCCCTCAAGGCCCAGCTGGGCACTCCCGATATGCGACTCCCGATCCAGTACGCCATGACCTACCCGGAACGACGACCCTCGCCAGCAGCGCCGCCCGACCTGATCGCCACGGCCCGCCTCGACTTCCGCGAGCCGGACCTCGGGCGGTTCCCCGCGCTGCGCATCGCCCGCGAGGCCGGGATCGCGGGGCCATGGGCATCTGCGGCGTTGATCGCCGCCGATGATGTCGCCGTCAGCCGGTTCCTGGAGGGCTCGCTCAGCTTCACGGGCATCCCCGGCCTGCTGCAGGCCGCCGTCGAGCAGTTCGGCTCGGGCACGGGCGACCCGGACGTCGACGCGTTGATCGCGCTCGATGCGGACATCCATGCGACATACGGGACCGGCTCCATCGGCGGAGCCGCCTGACATGGGCGTCCTCGAGCCGATCATCACGATCGTCCTGTTCTTCCTGATCCTCGGCACGCTGGTGGTGATCCACGAGCTGGGCCACTTCGTCGCCGCGCGGATGGCCGGCGTCCGCGTGCTCGAGTTCGGCATCGGCTTCCCGCCGCGAGCCAAGGTCATAGGTCTCGGAGGGGTGCATCCGGACGATGCCGCGCAGTACGAGACAGACGTTGCGGCCGCCAAGTCCCGCCGGACCGTCGACCCGGACACGTACGAGGCGCTGCTCGAGACGGGTCCACCTCGGACGGTCTACACGCTCAACTGGCTGCCGATCGGGGGCTTTGTGAAGCTCGAGGGCGAGGACGGTGACCGCGCCAACCACCCGCGCGCGTTCTCGTCGAAGAGCCTGCCGGTGCGCCTGCTCATCCTCGTCTCGGGCGTCGTCATGAACGTGCTCCTGGCGTTCGTGATCTTCGCCGGCATCCTGTGGCTGGCATCGCCGCTGGCGGGCGTCAAGATCCCGCTGGTCGATCCCGGCTCACCGGCGGCCGAAGCCGGGCTGCGCCCCGGTGACGCGATCGTCGCCGTCGACGGCCAGCGCTTCCAGCTGCTGGTCGGGCCGAGCGTCTTCGAAGTCCTTCGATCTCGGGCCGGTGAGAACGTGACACTGACGATCGACGACCCGGCCGGCGTGCGACGCGACGTCCGGGTCACGCTGCGAGACCAGGCCGCGGTCGCGGCGGGGCGGGGGGCGCTCGGCATCCGGTCGACCGACGAGCAGCCATTCGAGAGCTACTTCGATGGCGCGACGACGACCAACGACCTCGGGGTCGCGGTCCGCATCG